>DAITNH010000114.1:0-14604 GCA_036834745.1 Prolixibacteraceae bacterium | reverse complement strand
CTTGAATTACAAAGATATTTGACTATTTTTGCGCTGCTTTTAAAAATTAATTTTAAGCCGTTGCGATTGAAAGCAATGCTGCGGCTTAAACATTGTACAACAATTTAAATAAAACATTACATGTATTTATCATCTGAAAAGAAAGTTGAGTTCTTCGAAAAATACGGAGAATCAGCGAAAAACACAGGCTCGTCAGAAGCACAGATTGCACTGTTTTCATTCCGTATCAGCCATTTGACAGAACACCTGAAGTTAAACAAAAAAGATTTCAGCACACAGCGTGCTCTGATCACCTTAGTAGGTAAACGCAGAAGCCTTTTGGATTATCTGAAAAAGAAAGACATCAACCGTTACCGCGCAATTATCAAAGACCTTAACTTACGTCGATAATTTAAGACAGAAAGGGCCCCGATATATCGGGACCTTTTCTTATTTTTATACCCGTTTAAAAAATCTGATGGTACCAGTTTTCTAAACGCAAAATTTCAGTAAAATTATTTTTCCTGAATAAAATACCCCACCACGCCATTTGTAGAGTACCGTGTAAAAAATTAATTATTCGAAAAAATTATGAATCAAGCAATTATTAAAACAATTGACCTTGGCGATGGCCGTACCATCACCATTGAAACCGGCCGGTTGGCCAAGCAAGCCGATGGTGCGGTGGTTGTTAGAATGGGTGACACAATGTTAATGGCCACAGTTGTGGCAGCTGTTGATGCCAAAGAAGATGTGGACTTTATGCCACTTTCTGTTGACTACCGCGAAAAATTCGCAGCTGCCGGACGTTTTCCCGGTGGTTTTCTGAAACGTGAATCACGTCCTTCAGATGACGAAGTGTTGATTGGCCGTTTGGTTGACCGCGCTTTACGCCCATTGTTCCCTGCCGATTTCCATGCAGAAACTGCTATGATGATCTCCCTGATTTCATCAGATTCTGAAGTAATGGCCGATTCACTTGCCGGACTTGCCGCATCTGCTGCAATTGCCGTTTCAGATGTGCCATTCGAAACGCCTATTTCTGAAGTTCGTGTTGCACGCATCGACGGAAAATTCATTGTGAACCCAACCTTTTCGCAACTCAAAAAAGCTGATCTCGATATCATGGTTGCTGCTACATTCGACAACATCATGATGGTTGAAGGTGAAATGGAAGAGGTTTCGGAAGAAGACATGCTCGAAGCAATTAAAGTTGCTCACGAAGCCATCAAAATCCAGTGTAAAGCTCAGGAAGAACTGGCCGCTTTGGTTGGAAAAATAAAACGTACCTATTGCCACGAAATAAACGATGCAGAACTGAAAGCCAAAGTGTTGGCAGATCTTTATCCTGCATGTTATGCGCTTGCGACTCAGCGTCTCAACGACAAACATCTTCGGATGGAAGGTTTCCGTACTATTGTTGAAGAATACATTGCCGAATACAAAGAAGCCAACGCTGAAAATACCGAAATTGACCTCGGAACAAACATCAAACTGATTAAAAAATATTACCACGACGTTGAGAAAGAAGCCATGCGCCGCATGATTCTTGACGAAGGTATCCGTTTGGACGGCCGCACAACCACCCAGATTCGCGCAATTTGGGGAGAGGTTGATTACCTGCCGGGATCTCACGGATCAGCAATTTTTACCCGTGGCGAAACTCAGTCGCTTTCTTCCATCACTTTGGGAACCAAAATGGATGAGAAAAAAATCGACAGTGTTACTTACCAGGGAACCGAAAAATTCCTGTTACACTACAACTTCCCTCCATTCTCGGTTGGTGAGGCAAAAGTGCCACGTGGAGTTGGCCGCCGCGAAATTGGTCACGGAAACCTTGCTTTGCGTGCCTTGAAAAAAATGATCCCTGATGAATTTCCATACGTGATCAGAATCGTATCTGACATTTTGGAATCAAACGGTTCGTCGTCGATGGCCACTGTTTGCGCCGGAACCATGTGTATGCTCGATGCCGGTGTAAAAATGAAACGTCCGGTTTCGGGAATCGCAATGGGTTTGATTACCGATCCTGCAAACAATAAATTCGCCGTACTTTCAGACATTCTGGGCGACGAAGATCACCTGGGCGACATGGACTTCAAGGTAACCGGCACCTCAAAAGGGATTACCGCTACCCAAATGGACATCAAGGTTGGCGGACTTTCATACGAAATTCTTACACAGGCATTGCTTCAGGCAAAACAAGGCCGCGAACACATCCTGGGCGAAATCCTGAAAGTGATTTCTGAACCACGTGAAGATTACAAACCAAACGTTCCACGCGTAGTGATCATTCAGGTTCCAAAAGAATTCATCGGACCAATCATTGGCCCTGGTGGAAAGAACATTCAGAAACTTCAGGAAGAAACCAAAACTGTTATTTCGATTGAAGAACGCGATGATATTGGTTACGTTCAGATTTCAAGTATAAACAAAGAATCACTCGATGCTGCCGCTGCCCGCATCAAAATGATTGTAGCTATTCCTGAAAAAGGTGAAATCTACAAAGGAAAAGTAAAATCAATCACCTCATTTGGCGCCTTTATTGAAATCATGCCGGGCAAAGAAGGCTTGCTGCATATTTCTGAAATCAGCTGGAACCGTTTACAAACAGTTGAAGAAGAATTGACGGAAGGTCAGGAGATTGAAGTAAAATTGCTGGATATGGACCGTGACGGAAAAATGAAATTATCACGTCGCGTGTTACTCCCAAAACCTGAAGGCATGCCTGACAGGCCAGAACGACCAGAGCGCAGCAACGATGACCGTCCTCCCCGTCGTGACAACCGTGGCGGAGATCGCCGCGATAACCGCGACCGTCGTTAATCAAGCAACCTATTTTTTGAAATACAAAAATGCCCGCTGGTCGGGCATTTTTATTTTATAAAAAACCAAAAACCCAATTTACCGAAAATGAAAAACCCAATTTTTTATTTATTAGCATTCGCATTTATGATGTCATGCACCCAAAAACCGATCCACTACCCGCCAACTGCAAAAGGGGACGTAAAAGACACTTATTTCGGAACAGAAGTAGAAGATCCATACCGCTGGCTAGAAGACGACAATTCAGCAGAAACAGCAGAATGGGTTAAAACACAAAATGAACTAACGTTTAATTACCTGGAAAAACTGCCATTCCGCGACCAGATTAAAACACGTCTCACAGAATTGTGGGATTACCCAAAATACGGAACTCCCGTTAAAGAAGGCGGCAAGTATTTCATATACAAAAACAGTGGACTTCAAAACCAGAATGTTTTATATACCACCAACGACATGGCAGTAGAGCCGACTGTTATACTCGATCCGAACACTTTGTCGGATGACGGAACTGCCGCCTTAACCAGTGTCACTGTATCCGACGATGGTAAATACCTGATGTATCAACTGGCCAAATCCGGATCCGACTGGAATGAAATATTCGTGAAGAACATCGAAACAGGCGAACAACTTCCCGATCACCTCGACTGGGTGAAATTCTCAGGAATTAGCTGGTACAACGATGGATTTTTCTATAGTGCCTACGACAAGCCGGAAGCCGGAAGCGAATTGTCAAAAGCGAACGAATTTCAGAAAGTATATTTCCACAAACTCGGAACGGAACAGTCCGCCGATCAGCTGATAGAGAGCGATAAGGACAATCCAAAACTCATGTTTGGCGCAAGTTTAACAGATGACAAACGGTTCCTTTTGGTTTCAAAAAGTAAGGGAACAAGCGGGAATGCCCTTGAAATTAAGGACCTCAGCAAAAAGAACGCTGCTTTTGTAAGCCTGATGGATAACTACGGATACGAATTCAATCCGGTTGAAAATGAAGGGGATGATCTTTATGTCCTGACCAATTACAAAGCCCCCAAATACCGTTTGGTTAAAATAAACACCAATAAACCTGAAGAAAAAAACTGGATGGATATTATTCCGGTGAAAAAAGACGTACTGGAATCTGTCGTTATGATTGGTGGCAAATTAGTCGTTAATTACATGACCGATGCGCACAGCAAAACAGAAGTTTATTCGTACGATGGAGTTTTGGACCATGAAGTTCAGCTTCCGGGAATTGGCACAGTAAGCGCATTCTCCGGAAAAAAGGAAGAAAATATCGCCTATTACAGTTACACATCCTACAACACCCCAGGCGAAATATACAAATACGATTTCACCACCAAAGAATCATCGCTGCATTTCAGGCCTGAAGTAAAATTCAATCCTGATGATTTCGAAGTGAAGCAGGAATTCTTTGCCAGTAAAGACGGCACCATGGTTCCAATGTTTATCGTCAGCAAAAAAGGAATTGAATTGAACGGCAACAACCCTACTCTTCTTTATGGATATGGTGGCTTTAATATCAGCAGGAAACCATCCTTCTCTGCATCCAGGATTGCATTCCTTGAAAAAGGCGGGGTTTTCGTTGAAGTAAACCTTCGCGGCGGCGGTGAATATGGTGAAGAGTGGCACAAGGCAGGTACAAAATTGCAAAAGCAAAATGTATTCGACGATTTCATCGGGGCAGCCGAATACCTCATCAGCCAGAAATACACTTCAAGCGAAAAACTGGCCATCCAGGGCGGATCGAACGGCGGATTACTGGTAGGTGCAGCTACCAACCAGCGACCGGATTTGTTTAAAGTTGCACTTCCGGCAGTAGGTGTGATGGACATGTTGCGTTTCCACAAATTCACCATCGGCTGGGCATGGGCGAGCGATTATGGCTCCAGTGAGGACAATGCCGAAATGTTTAACTATTTATACGCATACTCGCCCTATCATACCATTAAAAAGGAAACCGCCTATCCGGCAATTCTGGCAACTACCGGTGATCATGACGACCGGGTTGTTCCGGCACACACTTTTAAATACATGGCCCGGATGCAGGAATACAATAAAGGGAATAAACTCCCGCTTTTGGTTCGTATCGACATCAAAGCAGGTCACGGCGCAGGCAAACCAACCGCAAAGGTGATTGAAGAATATACCGACATCTGGTCATTTTTGTTTTATCATTTGGACATGAAACTGTAATTTTAGTGATCAGGTGACGCCAGGCAGTGAGCAGGTGACTTGGAGTCACCCGCTCACTAATCAGAAAAAATATTGTATTTTTAAAATCCCGGGAACAAGCTCCGGGATTTTTCTATGACTTGAATATGAGTATAAATTATTTAGTGATTGAAGGAAATATTGGCACCGGGAAAACAACGCTGGCGCAAATGATCGGTAAAAAATACCGGGCGAAACTCGTTTTGGAGCAATTTGCCGACAATCCTTTTCTACCAAAATTTTACGAAAATCAGGAACATTATTCCTTTCCACTCGAAATGGCTTTTTTGGCTGAGCGGTACAACCAACTTAACCGGGAGCTTAGCCATTTTGACCTGTTCAGCCCTTTCACCATTTCTGATTATTATTTTATGAAATCGCTGATCTTTGCTCAAAACACCTTGCAACCTGATGAATACAATCTGTACCGGCAATTCTTCACCATCATCAATGACAAAATGCCAAAGCCGGATTTGTATGTATATCTGCACAAAGAGGCCGACTTGTTGCTGAAAAACATCGCTTTAAGAGGACGCAGCTACGAAACGAACATATCAAAAGAATACCTTGAAAAGATTGCACATGGGTATTTTAGTTATTTCAGGCAACAGAATGACATACCAATACTGGTTATCGACACAAATGGAATTGATTTTGTAAATCAGCCGAAAGATTTTGAAAAAATCGACAATGCAATATTTGAAAAGCAATATGAAAAAGGAATAAACAGGATTCTACTGTAAAAAATCGGTTCCTAAATGCACGATTTAATTATGAGACAAGGAAAATTAATGCTAATTTTGTGAACATTAACCGAAATTACTGAAATTTCAAATTTAATATTTACGCATTATGAGAAGAATTAATCTAAAACCACTCGCCATTATCGCTTTAGCGGCTGTTTTGCTAAGCAGTTGCGCAAGTTTGCAGAAGATGAAAAAGAATGCAAACTTGATTGACTTCAAAACCACACCTGAAATTCTTGAAACACATGCCGGAAGCGTTGATGTGGCCATCGACGGCAAATTCCCTGCTAAGTACTTCAACAAGAAAGCTACTTTGGTTGCTACTCCTGTTTTGAAATACGCTGGTGGCGAACAAGTATTTGAATCTGTCACCCTTCAGGGCGAAAAAGTTGATGCCAACAACAAAGTGATTTCTTTCACAAATGGCGGAAGCTTTGCTTATAAAGACGCTGTTCCGTATGAAGAAGCCATGCGTCTGTCAAATCTTGAGCTTAGAATTACCGCTTCACAGGGTAAAAAAAGCGTTGATTTTGTTCCAATCCAGCTGGCCAAAGGTGTAATTGCAACTCCTACTTTGGTTGTGAATTATCCAACACCCATTATTGGCGTTACCCGTGAAAAAAACACCACTGGTAAATACGATCCAAACATCGATGAATTCCAGCGTGTAGTTCCTGATGAATATACTGCTGATATTCACTACCTGATCAACAAAGCCGAAATTCGTCCGGCTGAATTAACTGCTGATGATATTGCCAAGCTAAAAGAATACAACAAAGCTATCGCTGCCGATCCAAATATTAAATTGAAAAGCATGGAAGTTTCTTCGTATGCTTCTCCGGACGGAGCGCTTGATTTGAACACTAAACTGGCTCAAAGCCGTCAGGCAGCTTCTTCAAAATTCTTAACCGCTGAATTGAAAAAGGATGAAGTAGAAGCCGAATTCAAAACAAAATTCACTCCTGAAGACTGGGAAGGCTTCAAAGAAATGATGGAAAAATCCAACATTCAGGACAAAGAACTAATCCTTCGCGTACTTTCAATGTACACCGATCCTGAAGTTCGTGAACGCGAAATCAAAAACCTGTCACAGGCTTTCACCGGAGTTGCCGATGAAATTTTACCGCAATTGCGTCGTTCAAAATTCACCACCAGCGTTGATCTGATCGGAAAATCTGACGAAGAAATTGCTGCTTTGGCCGATTCTGATCCTTCGAAACTGAACCCTGCAGAATTGCTTTATGCTGCTACTTTAACCAAAGACCTCAATAAAAAACTGGCCATCTACAACTCGTTCACGAAAGTTTATCCACAAGATTGGAGAGGTTTCAACAACGCCGGAATGGTTTTGGTAAATCAGCAAAAATATGCCGATGCAAAAGGTTTGTTCGAACAAGCTGAAAAACTTAAAAACAATGAGCCGATCATTAAAAACAATTTAGGTGTAATTGCTTTGAAAGATGGCGATTTGGTAAAAGCTGAAACATACTTCGGAGCTGCTTCAGGAGCTGGTGATGCTGTAAACAACAACCTTGGAATTTTAAGCATCATCAAAGGCGACTATGCAAAAGCTGTTAAATATTTCAACGATTCTGATTCACCAAACACAGGCCTGGCTAAAATTCTTGCCGGCGACAACAATGGCGCATTAAAATCATTGGAAGGCTGCACATGGGAAGGCTGCTACTGGAAAGAATACTTCAAGGCAGTTGTTGGCGCACGTACAGCCAAAGAAAACCTGATGTACGAAAGCCTTGAAGCCACTGTTAAAATGAAACCTGAATTGAAAAAGACCATTGCAACCGACATGGAGTTTGCAAAATATTTCGAAGAAGCCCGTTTCAAAGAAATTGTAAAATAATATACAATCAATATATTTAGAGAAGAGCGATCCAAAACGGGTCGCTCTTTTTTTTGCCTTTAAATGCAGGTAGACTTTTATACTTATTTCTGAGTATTTTTAACTATCCCCTTAGCAGGACGGCTTCCTTGCCAGCAGGACGACCAACTTTTCAGCAGGGCGGCAAGCAATTTAGCAGGACAATGATTTCTTTCGGCAGGACGGCAATCAATTCAGCAGATTGGCAAAAATATTTAGCAGGACGACTACGGGCGGGCATTTTCTGTTAATGGTATGCATCTCTCTTACTAACTAAAACTCAAATACAAAAGGTTAAAATAAATATGCTTAATAAGAATTGGAAACCGAAAAGTACTATATCTTTGGTGATGGGTACTCGTTATAGCACAATATAAAAAATCGGTAATCAACAGATTATAATGTCTAGTCATATGAAAAAAATAATGTTAATTTTTGTCGCCCTTATTCTATTTTCTTGCAACAAGAACGAGATAGAAATTCCTTTAAGAATAAAGGATAATGCCAATAAAGGCATAAAAGTTTTAACGGAATCCCGATATTCTGCAATAAATACGAATGGTGAGGTTGCTAAAGGCGATTTACTCTCCAAATCTGTAAGAAGCTACAATGAAGATGGCAACTTACTGGAATATTTAAGCTATGGCAATAATGGTTTCCAAAAAGATAAACAAATTTCCTTGTTAGATAACCTCACTTATAAGTATGATGAGCAAGGCTATTTAACTGAAAAGCTTTCGCAAGTTGAATACATCATGGCTCCTTCAAAGTGGGAGTATAAAAATGATAGATATGGATATGAAGTAGAAATGAACGCTTATTTCAAAGATGGCAGCTTAAGCTACAAATCGACTTCAAGCTATGATGCTAAAGGAAATATGGTTGAACGAAATTGGAATGAGGGTAAAGAAACATCCAAACAAGTTTGTACCTATGATATAGATAATAATATGATAGAAATGAATGAATACTATAATGGCAGCAAAATTTCTTCTTTAAAAACAACTTACAAGTATGATGATAATGGAAATGCAACTGAATACATGGCTGTAAATACAGATGTTCATTTTTATACTATAGTAACATATGAGTATGATGCAAATGGAAATAAGATTGTTATAACGAACTATGATGCGAGTGGTATAGCATCAGCAATATCAAATTATAAATATTTAAATCTTGACAATGCTGGTAATTGGTGCAGGCAAGATTGTTATCTCAATGGCGTAACTGAATGGATAAAAGAGCGTGAAATCGAATATTATTAATTGCTTATCTGAGATGTATTACAATTTGAAATATTGATTTGAATGAAAAAAAATTAATTCTTGACAATGGCAACTTTGAAAAATAAAAATTGAAACAAATATCGTGTTATATCATTTACCAGCAAATTCGGTAGCAGTGGTTTTCAGAGTGTATCTTTCCGCTCAGTTAGCTTATCAGCTTGACAGGTAATCGCCCGCAAGCCGGCTTTCGGTGCTTTATTGACGAAAATCAGATATTGCTAAATTGCGTGTCTAATTTTTACCAAGACCACCCATTCCTGAAGAAACTAATCGCAATTCTTCCTTCAGTTTTGATGCTATTTCAACTGTTCAGGCACACTCCCGGGCCAAACTAGCCAACATTCCTGGAGTTCGTCGCCAGGAATTTCCGATAAATATCTTGAATATTGATCACATGTTTGTAACTTTATAAAACAGCAGGATGGGCAATGGTTGAGCGTTTTCTAAAAAAGGAGGACTGGTCAATGAATTCAGACTACAATATTCTGGGTATCGATGTTGGTTCGGTTTCAATTTCGCTGGCTGTTATCGACGAATCAAACCGGATCGTTCATACAGCTTATGCTTTTCACAAAGGCCAAATCGCTGAATGTCTGACGGATTTACTTCAGAAAATTGATTTATCGCTCATCCGTTCGATCGGCTACACTTCCTCGTCTCCAAAAATATTCAAGCTTGGAAAAATATCGGATTCGAGGGTTGCTTATATCACCGCGGCAAAGATGCTGCACCCTGATGTCGGGGCATTACTGATTATTGGCGCCGAAAAATTTGGATTGGTCACCTTCAACGAAAACGGCGAATACCTGAATTACAAATCGAATACTTCCTGTGCTGCCGGAACAGGTAGCTTCCTCGATCAACAAACGGAAAGACTGAATATTGAGAACATTCAGAAATTCAGCGAACTGGCTTATGCAAATAATGGCAACTTCCCGATGATCGCTTCGAGGTGCGCGGTGTTTGCAAAAACCGATCTGATTCACGCCCAACAGGAAGGTTATTCGATTCAGGAAATCTGCGATGGATTGTGCTATGGCCTTGCAAAGAACATTGCCGATACGGTTTTTACAAACAAGACATTTGTATCGGCGATTGCTGCAGGAGGTGTGGCATTGAATAAGGCCGTTGTAAAACACCTTGAAGAACTGGCACATCTTACCATTTTGGTCGATGAATATGCGAATTTGTACGGCGCCATCGGTGCAGCATTAAATTGCAACGAATCTGACGTTCATTTGGATAAACCACTTTCTGATATTCATGAATTAATTGAATCAGAAAAAAAGGAAACAAAGTCGTACTACCCTCCTCTGGAACTGAAGTTATCGGACTACCCCGATTTTGCTTCATCCGGAAAATATGAATTTCATTCAAGGTATTTTCCGGCAATGGAACCGGTTGAAATCGATTTTTACTTTATCCCTGAAGAAAATACCGGGCTGACCGTTTTTCTGGGAATCGATATTGGTTCAACCAGTACAAAAGCTGTTTTGCTTGGTACAAACAAGGAGGTAATTGCCGGTTTATATACCCGCACTTCGGGGCAACCACTGCAAGCTGTTCAGGTGATTTTCGAAGCAATCCATGACATTCAGGAAAAACACAAGGTTTATTTTCATGTTATTAGAGCCGGAACAACCGGATCGGGCAGAAAGTTTGCCGGGAAAATTCTTGGCGCCGATATGATGCCTGATGAAATTACGGCTCATGCCAGGGCTGCCTATGAATTAAATCCTGAAACAGATACCATCATTGAAATCGGAGGCCAGGATTCGAAATTCACAGTGATGCACAACGGCATGGTAACTTTTTCGGTAATGAACAATGTTTGTGCAGCAGGAACCGGGAGTTTTATCGAGGAACAGGCCAAAAGGCTTGGATGTCCGTTAACTGAATATTCAAGGCGGGCCGAGAATGCCAAAGCCCCGCTTGCCAGCGATCGGTGCACTGTTTTTATGGAACGCGACCTGAACCATTATCTGACAGAAGGATATGCTGTTGATGAGATACTTGCTTCCGTACTTCATTCCATCCGCGACAATTATCTCACAAAAGTTGCGGTGAAAGGTCAGATTGGCAGGAAAATATTTTTTCAGGGAGCAACCGCGAAAAACAAATCGCTAATCGCCGCTTTCGAGCAGAAATTACAAAAGCCCATCATGGTTTCAAGGTATTGTCATTTAACAGGCGCTCTGGGCACAGCGCTTGAATTGTACGACAAAAATGCGGACTCCACCAAATTCAGGGGACTTGGCATTTACAAAAATGAAATACCGATACGCTCCGAAACCTGCGAATTGTGCACCAATCATTGCAAACTTAAAGTGGCCGAAATTGAGAATGAAACCGAAGCCTATGGGTTCTTGTGCGGAAGGGATTATCACGTAAAAAAATATGTAAAAAATTCATCGGGTTCTTTTCAGCTGATCCCCAAACGAAAGCAAATATTCAGATTCAAACCTTCGGTGAATGGAAAGTCGCTTACCATTGGTATTCCGGCAGCACTGCATCTTTATGATGAAATACCTTTCTGGCGGAAATTTTTTGATCTGTTGTCAATCAATACCATCACAAGCGAAGACTATACCACTGCGGTTAAGGATGGGAAAAACCTTTGCGAAGCGGAATTCTGCGCACCAATTGCGGCCATGCATGGCCATGTGGATTACCTGATGCAGCGGAAAGCTGATTATATATTTCTGCCTGTATATCTGGAAGAAACCAACGAAACAAAAACGAATAAAATGTATTGCTATTATACGCAGTTTGTGTCGTCGGTAATTTCAGTACAGAAACATTTTGCACCCAAAGAAAAAATTCTGTCGCCTATCCTGAAATCACTGCAGGGCGACCTTTTTGTTCCGCTCGAAATCTACAGGATGTTAAAATCCATCGGGCTCAAAGAAACAAGCTACATCCTGGTAGCGCTGGCTTACGACAATGCAAAAAAATATTCACAATCGTTGGCCAAAAAATGGCAAGGCCTTTACCACGAGCAAATCAGGAATCAGAAGGATATCCATATCATATTGCTTGGCAGGCCATATACGGTTTTGTCTCCGGCCATGAACCACCGTATCCCCGATATAATCGAGAAAAACGGCATCAGGACTTTCTTTATGGATATGCTGCCTTTTAAACCGGATAAGACTTCGAAGTCAGAAGAATTGGTGAAAACGATCAGTTGGAAATACGCTTCCAAAATACTTTTTGCTGCCGAAGCAATTGCCAAAACTGAAAATTGTTACCCGGTTTTAATCACCTCGTTTAAATGTACCCCCGATTCGTTTGTAATTGAATATTTCAAGGAAATCATGAATTCCCATGGTAAGCCATATTTAATCCTGCAACTCGACGAGCACGATTCTGCAGTAGGCTACGAAACGCGTATTGAAGCCGGGATAAGGGCTTTCAGAAACCACCGGGAAAGAGAAAAGCTGTACAATATTAATCTGCCTGAAGTACAAAATGGAATAATGGCCTCGCCTGTTTCAGCTAATTCAGGTAATCACAACCACTGGGAAGAATATATTCGCTCCATCAGGGACGATGCTTCTGAAACCCTTCGGTCTTTTGGCATTGATTTTAATAAGTTCAGCAATTTGATTCAACGCATCAATTTGCCTGAAATAAATTTTACAGGCACACATACAAACGGTGCAAACACCCTAAAAAACAAGACATTGCTGCTGCCGTCGTGGGATCCATGCGTTGGCCCGCTGCTTGAAGCAGTGCTTCTAAACTGTGGGGTCGATGTTCGTTTGGTCAGCAGCACAAACGAATCGATTCAGCGGAGTTTGAGCAACAATACCGGTCAATGCATTCCATTAAATATTACCGTTCAAAATGCCATCGAATACATCGAATCCAATAATTTAGATCCTTCAAAAACCCTTCTTTGGATGGTGAAATCCAATCTTTCGTGCAATTTAAGCATGTTCCCGAATTACACTAAAAAGCTACTGAACAATTACGGAAAAGGATTTGAGAATACTTCCGTTTATGTTGGCAATGCAATATTCATTGACCTTTCGCTGCAAACGGCAATTAACGCATACCTGGCTTATATGTTCGGAGGTTATATACGGAAAATAGGTTGTAAAATAAGGCCGTATGAAACGAATAAAGGCGAAACTGACGCCGTGATGAACAATGCTTTCACTTCCCTGTACGATGTTTTCAGAAATGGCAAACCAAAAGAAACTGCCCTGGAGCAAATCATCCGTGATTTTGAAGCAATTGACATTGTGTCTTCCTACCGACCGAAAGTGGCGATTTTTGGCGATTTATATGTCCGCGACAATGATTTAATGAACCAGGAACTGATAAAAACGGTGGAAGCCAATGGAGGAGAAGTGATTACAACACCTTACAGCGAATACATCAAAATGATCGCCAATACAGTTACCGAACGAAGGTTTAAAGAAGGCCGGTACTTTGAGTATGCGAGAACCAGGTTTTTATCTTCGTTGATTCCGCTTGTTGAAGATAAATTCAATCCATATTTCTACCGGATAATGGGCAAACCAACGAATGGTGAAAGCATGAAACGTGAAACCTGGCTGAACCAATTTGGCCTGAACCTTTTGCACGCCGGTGAATCAATAGAAAACATCCTGAAAATTCAGGCACTTATGCATCAACATCCCGACATTGCTTTATTTATTCAAACCAATCCATCCTACTGCTGTCCATCTATGGTAACAGGGGCAATGTCGTCACGAATTGAAGAAATAACCGGCGTTCCGGTTGTAACCATCGAATACGATGGAACCAACGGATTCAAAAACGAAGCCATTATTCCTTACCTGAAGTACAGAAAACCGTAATCGTAAATGAATTCTATATTTACAGCGAAGAAACAGGATCTATAAATCGGTCACACTTCTGAAATTCATATTTATACAGATCACATCAGGGATGTAGGTTTTGCCAATTTTTAAAAATAATCTTAGAATTACCAAATTGGTAACTGATTTCATTACCTTTGCTTCAATTATTTACATATCCATGAGAGTAATTGCAAAAAAGATACTTAGAGAATTCTGGGAGAAACAAACAGATGCTGAAGGGCAACTTAAAACATGGTTTAAAGAAGCATCAAAAGCGAAATGGACTTCACCCAATATCATCAAATCTGAGTTCCCAAAAGCAAGTATTTTAAAAAGTGGAAGGGTCATTTTTAATATTTGCGGGAACAAATACAGATTGATCGTACAAATAAATTACCAAAGAAGCTGGGTATTCATAAGGTTTATAGGTACACATGAAGAATATGATAAAATTGATGCTGATAAAATTTAAAAGATATGAACATAAAAATAATTAAAACAGAAGAAGAATATAATCAGGCTTTAAAAAGACTTGATACTATATTTGATGCACCTGAAGATACACCAGAAGGCGATGAAGCAGATATTTTAGGAATATTGATCGAAAAATACGAGGATGAACATTATCCGATTGAAGCGCCTGACCCGATTGAAGCGATTAAGTTTCGGATGGAACAAATGAGTTTGGACAATACTGACCTGGCTAAAATAATTGGATACAAAAGTCGTGTTTCGGAGATTTTTAGTCGTAAAAGAAAACTGAATCTAAAGATGATAAGAAGTCTTCATGAAAAGTTGAAGATTCCTTATGAATCTTTGATTGCAGATTATTGATT
>DAITNH010000113.1:0-14702 GCA_036834745.1 Prolixibacteraceae bacterium | reverse complement strand
TTGTGGGGGGTCAACATCACCGGACAAGGGGGGTCAGCATTGCCGGAATATCCAGCGATGAAGGATTTGGACAAAAAAAGAAAATTAAAACGTTCATTATAAGTGAAGGTCAACTTGAGACAATTCCTGAATCGATAAAAAACATGCTAAAGCTGGAAGAGTTGTATATAAATAAAAATAGACTAACTGAGTTGCGAAGGGGAGACTTTTAGCATTCCTGTCTTGCGGGCTCAATCTTGGTTGGAACAAAATTAATCGGCTCGAATGCATGATTGACAAATGTAAATAGTTGTATAGTATTGAATTAGAGGCTCATGAACTCGACTTGCTTTCGTTATATTACAAATGTAACAAGTTTGGTGTACCTGAATTTTAATAATAATCAACTTAGTGATATTCCTAAATCAATAGTCAAACTAGAAAAGATTAGACAATCGTTTTTAATACAAACGAGAGCCACTTAATCTTTACCAATTAAGTGAATTGGAAGTTTTAGACTTAAGCAATAATAAGCTTCAAATAATTTTATTGCATTTTAGACAGGCTGAAATTTAAAACAAATGGATGTTAGTAGAAATAATCCCTTTATTATTAGAATAGAATATTTACGGGTAGTTGTCGATCTGTTTGTAATTAAGCGAAGCATTCTGGCTTAATTATGGTCATTACCTGTCTGGGTAAATTTGCATACATTTGTCTTAGAATTAATATTATGTTATTTTTGTACAGCAAAAAAGAGGAGCAAAAGCTCCTCCTTATATATTCTGTGTAATTACAGGTTTTTCATTTTCTCTACTATCTCTGCATGTTTGTCCAACATTTTTAAACGGTAGTACAATGTTTTCAATGACTCCATTGTAAATTTGTCTGTTGGATTAACTTCATGGGCTTTTTCCATATATGGGATTGCTTTTTTAAACTCAATATCAGCTTTCTCTTTTTCTACTTCATATTTTTCAGGCTGATTACTTGGAACAGCATTTGCAACATCAATTTGCTTTACGCCTTTGTTGTAATAGACTGCACCGAGGTTATAATAAGCATCGAAATAATCCTCTTTGTATTCAATTGCTTTCATATAACTTGCAATAGCTTCCTCTGGTTTCTGCAGTTTATCGTACAAAGTTCCTCTGGCAAAGAAGTAAGATGCATTCTTTGGATCCTGTTCAATCGCGATATCCAGATATCTCAAAGCATCATCGACTCTGTTGGAATTCAAATAGATATTGATTACTTCAACAAGAATAGTCCCATTATCAGGGTATTCTTTCAAACCTTCCTGTAATACCGCCAATGCACCAACAGTATCTTGTTTTTGCATGTAGCTCGATGAAATTAACTGATAAGTACGTGCACCACTGTATTTATACTTTGCAGCCTCTCTGTAGTATTGAATCGCTTTGTCATATTTCTGAGCGTTGTATGCTGCAAGTCCGGCGTTGAAAATAATTACTGTGTCAACTGAAGTCGGATCGTCAGCTTTAAAAACAGGAGTTTGTTCAATTCCCATAATCTGCTCAAATGATCTAAGCGCTTTTTCGTAGTTTTCTTCGTTAAAAGCGGCAACAGCTTGATTAGTAAGATCTCCAATCAATAGTGTAAGTTTAATCTTTACACTTTTTGAAAACTTGTCTTTGTCATCAAGCGCGAGAGCTTTTAGGTAAGAATCGTAGGCAACAGTCAGTGGATCGTTACTTAGCTTTTGGTAATTTTCATCTTTTGACTGAAATACAGCCTGATAAATTTCACCCCGAACCTCCCAGGTTCTTGGCCAGGTAACAGAACTTTCTGTTTTGGGATTACTTGAGTCAATGGCTTCTTCAATTGTTGAAACCGCTTTGTCAAGCTTACCGGTTTCTTTAAAACTTGAAGCACTGGTTACTTTGCCTTTTTGAGCGAATACGCCTGTAAAGGCAAAAAGTAAAACAAATAAAATTGTCGTTCTTTTCATTGTAAAGAGTGATTTATAATTTGATACATAATTAATTTAACTTATCTATTCGGTTGATTCCGGACTATTAATGTTTGATTCCGGATTAATAATATTTGATTCTGGACTTTCCGGACTAATTGGTTGGTCATCGATATTTCCTTCAGATAAATTTATTAGCTCATCTGGTTCTTCTGAAGTTGGTACAATTGCTACTGAAGCTATTTTATCGCCTTCCTTTAGATTGATCAACCTGACACCTTGAGCTGCACGACCAATAATCCGCATATTGGAAACAGACATTCTGATGGTCAGCCCTGATTGTGTAATTATCATTAAATCGTTGCTCTCATCAACGCTCTTGATTGAAATGAGTGTACCGGTTTTTTCAGTTATATTTATTGTTTTAACACCTTTACCTCCACGGTTCGTCAACCTGTAATCTTCAATTTTCGAACGTTTTCCATAACCATTTTCAGAAACAACCAGAATGTCTTCGTTTTCGTTTTCAACACAAACCATGCCAACAACTTCATCCTGATCGTGGCCCAGCCTGATTCCACGCACTCCGGATGCTGTTCTTCCTATTGGTCTGACGTCCTTATCGACAAAACGTACAGCTTTTCCCGACCGAACAGCCATCATAATGTGATGGTTTCCATTGGTCATTCTGGCTTCGAGTAATTTATCGTCTTCCCTAATTGTAATGGCATTCACTCCATTTTGTCGCGGACGAGAATATGCCTCAAGCGATGTTTTCTTGATGGTTCCCTTCTTGGTACACAAGATTATATAGTTGCTATTTATATAATCAGGATCAGTCAATGTTTTTACATTAATAAATGCTAGTATCTTGTCATCCTGCTCAATGTTAATAACATTTTGTATTGCACGCCCTTTCGATGTTTTCGTACCTTCAGGTATTTCGTAAACTTTTAGCCAGAAACATTTTCCTTTTTCAGAAAATAGCAAAAGGGTATTGTGCATTGATGCATTAAACATATGCTCAAGGAAATCTGAATCCCGTGTATTGCTTCCTTTTGAGCCAACTCCTCCCCTTCCCTGGGTCCTAAAATCGGATAGTGGTGTCCTTTTCATATAGCCCAAATGCGAAATAGTAATTACCATTTCGTCATCAGCATAAAAATCTTCAGGATTAAACTCTTCTGCGTTCGGAACGATCTCAGTTTTACGAACATCTCCGTATTTTGCTTTGATCTCAATTAGTTCGTTCTTAATAATTTCCATCCGTAGATTGATGTCAGCCAGAATACTTCTCAGGTGTTCGATCAACTTTTTAATATCTTCATATTCCTGATGTAATTTATCCTGCTCAAGGCCGGTCAGCTGACGTAAACGCATTTCAACGATGGCGCGTGACTGAATATCCGATAAATTAAATCTTTCAATCAGGTTTAATCTGGCTTCATCCGGGTTCTTGGCAGCACGGATAATGGCGATTACTTCTTCAATGTTATCGCTGGCAATGATCAATCCTTCAAGGATATGCGCACGTTTTTCTGCCTGATCCAATTCAAATTGAGTACGACGAATAACAACATCGTGCCGGTGCTCAACGAAATAATGAATTAAGTCTTTCAGATTTAGCATTTTAGGTCGGCCATTGACCAGTGCGATGTTATTTACACTGAAACTGTTCTGCAGTTGAGTGTACTTATACAATTTATTTAGGACGACATTCGAAATTTCATCTCTCTTGATATCAAAAACAATACGCATCCCATCACGGTCAGATTCGTCGTTGACATTCGAAATTCCTTCAATTTTCTTATCATTGATCAGTTCTGCAGTTTTAATAATTAATTCTGCCTTATTAACCATGTAAGGAATCTCAGTAACGACAATCTTTTCCCTTCCGTTCGGGGTTAATTCAATGTGTGCTTTTCCCCTCAAAACAATACGGCCGCGACCTGTTTCAAAGGCTTCCTGAACACCTCGAACTCCGTAAATGATTCCTCCGGTCGGGAAATCAGGAGCTTTAACAATTAAAATCAGGTCCTGGATATCAATTTCCGGGTTATCAATGTACGCTATAATAGCATCAATAGTATCCGATAAATTATGTGGAGGCATATTGGTAGCCATTCCTACTGCAATACCCGAAGCTCCATTAACCAACAGGTTCGGAATACGAGTAGGCAATACGGTCGGTTCTTTCAGCGATTCATCAAAGTTTGGCTGAAAATCTACTGTATTTTTGTCGAGGTCAGATAAAATTTCCTCTGCAATTTTTGATAACCGGGCCTCTGTATAACGCATCGCTGCGGGACTGTCGCCATCAACAGATCCGAAGTTACCCTGACCATCAACAAGAGGATAACGCAACGACCAGTACTGGGCCATACGAACCATTGTAAAATATACGGATGAATCGCCGTGAGGATGGAACTTACCTAATACCTCCCCAACGATCCTTGCTGATTTTTTGTAAGCCTTATTGGAAAATGTACCCAACTCGCTCATTCCAAACAACACGCGACGATGTACCGGCTTTAAACCATCTCTTACATCCGGAAGTGCCCTTGCGACAATTACTGACATCGAATAATCGATGTAAGCAGTCTTCATTTGCTCTTCAATATTAATCTTGATAATTTTTTCGCCTTCAGCCATTTACTTCTACTTTAAATAAATATTCTTTAAAAAAAATTGACTGACAAAAATACAAAAATACTTTTTGCATCAAGCGTTTTCCTTGCTTTTCCTTGGTATTTATTGAATAAGATTTGAACAATGCAATGTTCGTAAAATCAGTAAATTAAACTCATAGCTGTTCAATAAATGTGTATTTTTGATTTTGGATTTTTATTATCAGGCGATAGCATGCCAACATTTAGGAATACTTTTTGTTATTTAAAAGCAGAACTAAAATTAACGTGATTACAAATATGGATTCACAATTTTCACCACGCATCAAAGATGTTCTTTCATACAGCCGCGAAGAAGCAATACGCTTAGGCAATGAAAGTATCGGATTAGAACATATTTTTCTTGGAATACTGAGGGATGGAGAGGGAGTTGCAATCGAGATTCTCACCAATTTGGGTGTCAATTTGTCAGAAATAAAACAGTCAGTTGAAGAAAAGCTCAGAACAGGAAAAGATATTGATTCTCAGGCATCTGTTCAGTTAATGAAATCGGCGGAAAAAGCATTGAAACTTGTCTATTTGGAAGCCAGGGCATTTAACAGTGCAACCATAAGTACCGGCCATCTGCTCCTCGCTTTGCTGAAAGATAAAGAAAGTCTGATAAGCAATATTCTTGGAGAGTACCACATTAATTATTATATCCTGAAATCGAGGTTGGAAGATTACAGACGACCTGAAGCAAAATCGGATTTTGGTGACGAAGACGATGATGCTGACGAAAGCTTCCAAAAACCTCAGGGTGGTCCTCCATCATCAGCAGCCAAAAAGCCTGCAAATCCTAAATCAGATACACCGGTTCTGGATAATTTTGGTGTCGATATCACGAAAGCAGCCGAAGAAAATAATCTTGATCCGATTATCGGACGTGAAAAAGAAATTGAACGTCTGGCCCAGATTTTATCAAGAAGAAAGAAAAACAACCCGATTTTGATTGGAGAGCCTGGAGTAGGTAAATCAGCTATTGCTGAAGGACTTGCTTTACGCATAGTTCAGAAAAAAGTATCAAGGATTTTGTTTGACAAAAGAGTTGTAAGCCTTGACATTGCATCTATCGTTGCCGGGACCAAATATCGGGGTCAGTTTGAAGAGCGCATGAAAGCTATTTTAAACGAATTATCAAAAGTTAGCAACGTAATTCTTTTTATCGACGAAATACATACGATTGTAGGAGCAGGCGGTGCAACTGGTTCACTTGATGCTGCAAATATGTTGAAACCAGCTCTGGCGCGTGGCGAAATTCAGTGTATTGGTGCTACTACCCTTGACGAATATCGTCAGCAAATAGAAAAAGATGGTGCACTTGAAAGGCGGTTTCAAAAAATTATGGTCGAGCCAACATCGGTTGACGAAACAATTGAAATTCTCAATAATATTAAACAGCGCTACGAGGACCACCACAATGTATTTTATACTCCTGAAGCCATTGATGCTTGTGTAAAACTTACTGCCAGATATATAACTGACCGGTTTTTACCTGACAAAGCCATTGATGCACTTGATGAAGCAGGTTCGCGCGTTCACCTTTTAAACATCAATGTTCCCGACCGTATTGTGAAATTGGAAGAGAAAATTGAGAAAACACGTGAAGAAAAGATAAAGGCAGTTAAGAGTCAGAATTTTGAATTGGCAGCCAATCATAGAGACAAAGAAAAAAATCTTTTACAGTTGCTCGAACAGGAAAAGGAAGAATGGGAAAAGGAACTGATCATTCATAGAGAAATTGTAACCGAAGACAAAGTTGCTGAAGTAGTTGCAATGATGTCGGGTATTCCTGTTCAAAGAATTGCACAGGCAGAAGGAAAACGCCTGATGGATATGGCAAAACAGTTGACTGGCAGCGTTGTTGGGCAGAATGAAGCCATTACGAAAATTGTAAAATCCATTCAGCGAAACCGGGCAGGCCTTAAAGATCCGAATAAACCAATTGGCACTTTCGTTTTTCTGGGACCAACCGGAGTTGGAAAAACGCAGCTTGCCAAAGTATTGGCTAAATATTTGTTCGACAGTTACGATTCGCTGATTCGTATTGATATGAGCGAATACATGGAGAAATTTTCTGTTTCGAGATTGGTTGGAGCTCCTCCCGGATATGTTGGATATGAAGAAGGTGGTCAGTTAACTGAAAAAGTTCGGCGCAAACCTTATGCAGTGGTACTTTTGGATGAAATTGAAAAAGCCCATCCCGACGTATTCCACCTTTTGCTTCAGGTTTTGGATGAAGGTCGTTTGACCGACAGCTTAGGGCGAAGCATTGATTTCAGGAATACCATTATAATTATGACCTCCAATATCGGCTCGCGTCAATTGACCGAATTTGGCAGAGGAGTTGGTTTTAATACGCAAAAACCTGCCGGAGAAGAAGGCGACCACGCAAAATACATTGTAGAAAAAGCGCTTAAAAAAGCATTTGCACCTGAATTTCTCAACAGAATTGATGATGTGATCATGTTCAATCCTTTAACCAAAGAACACATTCACGAGATAATTGATATTGAGCTTAAAGGTTTGTATGAAAGGGTTAATGCACTGAACTACAAATTGAAAATTTCAACTGCAGCCAAGGATTTCATTGCAGAAAAGGGTTATGATGTACAATTTGGTGCAAGACCGCTCAAAAGAGCTATTCAAAAATACCTGGAAGATGAAATGGCTGAAGTAATTATTAAAGCCTCTGTTGTTGAAGGCGATACCATTTCAGTAGGATTTGAAAAGAAAACTGAGAAAATTAAAATCAAGATATTATCGACCGTCCCAAAAAAGATAGAATAGAAAACAAAAAACCAGGTATTAAGCCTGGTTTTTTGTTTCAATTAAAAACTTCAAAGCCATCAGGGAGATATCATCAGATTGATGGCTTTCGTCTTCATAGGTCATGATGTTTTGCAACAAGTTGGTTACAACTTCTTTTGCACTTAAATCGGTCATTCTTTGAATATTGCTTTTTAATTTATCGATCCCGTAATGTGTTCCGCCCGAATCCCTTGAATTGATCACTCCATCAGTATAAAATAAAATCAAATCGCCATATTGTAATTCAACGGTATTGCTTTTGTATATTTTGTTTTTGTAAATCCCCAAAGGTATCCCATGACTTTTTGATAAGGTTTGGACTGTGCCGTCGGGGTGCAGGATATACGGATAATCATGGGCTGCATTGCAATAATCCATGATTCCGGTATTGATATCCAAAATCCCGATAAAGAGGGTCAGAAAATATTGATTGGGATTGCGATCACCTAATTCGTTATTTATCCCTTCAATAATCTCCTTTGACGACAATGCTTTGGAGTTGCTCCTGATCAAAGTACTGGCAATCGCCATGAAAAGCGAGGCAGGTATTCCTTTTCCAGAAACATCTCCAATCGCGAACAGGATGTGTTCATTATCAATAAAAAAATAGTCATACAAATCACCACCAACTAATTCTGCTGGCTTCAGTATTGCATACAGGTCAATTTCAGAATGTTCCGGGAATGCCGGATATCCGGAAGGAATTATATTTTGCTGAATTTCTCTTGCAGATTTTAAATCCTTTTCGAACTTTAGTTTTTCGCTGGCAGTTTTTGTCTGCTCATCAATTAACACTCCATATTTCGCCTGCCAGTCCTCAAGACTTTCGGCAAGCATTTTAATTTCGTTTTTCGATTTTTTTTCCTTGCCGGCAACGGATGTGAAACTTTGAATTGCATCAGTTATCCGGGCCAAAGGATCAAGCAATCGTCTGAAAACAAACATATTAACCAGAAATAAAATCAAAATACCAATCCCGGAAACCATCAATATTATTTGAAAAACGACACCAATTTCCTTGAATAATTCGCGTTCAGGAATTACGATTATAACCGACCACTTTGGGTTCGATAAAGGAGCATAATAAAACCAGGACTTCTGGTTATTCAAATATTCTGAAATTCCATGCCCCGCTCCTCTCCCACTATTTCTGATTTCTGATTCAATTATTTGAATACCATCACTAAAGATGTGAGATGGTTTTTCAAAGATATTCTTTGTCAGGATCCAATCATTTTTTGGATGAGTGATGATAGATCCGGATTTATCAATGATGAATGCATAACCACTTTCGCCAATTTTGATTTCTGAAAGCATTCGTTGCATTTGCTGAAGCGAAATCTCACATGAAACTATTCCGGCAATTTCCTTATTATCAGGAAAATAAATAGGCATTAAGTATGAGACAATTAAATGGGAAGTATCATCACTGCAATAAAATGGTTCAGACCAAATTCCCTTTTTTAAGGCGTAATTCTCTGATTTTATTTTTAGAATGTTTTGCCGGGTGCTTAAACTGGATGGAGAACAAATGTGTTGACCCTGTTTATTTGCAGAAAACATTTTTAAGGTTTTTTGTTGATCATCAATTAGTTCAATATGAATACTCTCCAATATTTCGTTTGAAACGAGCACCTGATTCATGAAAAAATCCAGATCGTTTTGCTTGTTGAAATACAATGCCTGGCTTGAAACATTTTTAGCAATTTCTTCGGTTGCGACTGTAATTCTGGAAATTGAAGAAATAACCAAATTACTTTGATTGATGGCACCTTCCTCAATTTTGCCTTCCAGTATTTTCTTGCTGAAATGATAATTGAGATAGACAATTGCAGCAATAATGACAATGGCAATTGTTGTTATATGGCTGTTTAGGCGAAAAGAAATTCCTTTTTGGCTCATTTTACATGGCTCATTTTAGTTTACCTAAAATAGTAAAAAGATTTGTTTAACGGGTGGGCAAAAAATTAAAAAACATCGCAGTCGGAATTTTTATGATTTTAGGCAAAAAAAAGCCGGTGCAAATGCAACCGGCCTGAATATATTTTGAACTGACTATTACGTGTTCATCGCGCCACAAACGTTAATTACCTGTCCGCTCACGTACGATGAAAGATCTGACGCAAGGAAAAGGGCAACTTTGGCAACTTCTTCAGTTGTACCACCACGTTTCAACGGAATGGCTGCTTCCCATTGTTTGCGTGCATCTTCCGGAATTTTGGCTGTCATTTCGGTAATAATAAAACCAGGAGCAATTGCATTTGAACGGATTCCGCGTGAACCAAGTTCTTTGGCAATTGATTTGGTGAAACCGATGATACCTGCTTTTGATGCTGAATAATTGGATTGACCTGCGTTTCCGCTCACTCCAACCACCGAACTCATGTTAATAATTGAACCTGACTTTTGTTTCAGCATGATTTTCTGAGCTGCTTTGGTAAAGTTGAAAACCGATTTCAGGTTTACATTAATTACTGCATCCCATTGATCTTCAGTCATTCGCATGAGCAAAGTATCTTTCGTGATACCGGCATTGTTCACCAATGCATCGATAGCTCCAAACTCGGCAACAATCTCGTTTACAACACGATCAGTATCTTCAAAACTAGCAGCATTCGAAGCGAAACCTTTGGCTTTTACGCCCATGGCATTCAACTCTGCTTCCGTGTTTTTCATGTTTTCATCGTCAAAAAGATCGGTAAAGGCAATGTTGCAACCTTCTTCAGCAAATTTGATGGCAATTGCTTTTCCAATGCCTCTCGATGCGCCAGTAATTATGGCAGTTTTTCCTTCAAGAAGTTTCATTTGTATATAATTTGTTTTTTAATGGTCAAATGGAATTCGCATGATTGGGAAATAATCATTTCGATTGGTGTTTCTTTAAATCATGCTCATTTCATATTAAAATTTTTGATTTTAGCTGGGCAAATATAGTTTTTTGATTTATGCCCTGTCTTTTTATGCCTGAATATTTGAGAATAATTGTTGTAAATGTTTGTTGCGCCTGAAATTTTTGAACATCCATATTAATTGTTCAGCGTATGGTCAGGAAGAAAAGTCTATTGTAATCGGAGCAAGCGCTTCACAAAATTGATTTTTTTTGACAATGATCGTTGATAATGCAACGGCCCGTTCAGATACTTACAGACAAAATCGTTGTGCTTGCCATTGATAAGTGCGATGGTTTTTGCTTTTGCATCTTTATTGGTGGTTTTTCTTCTGGAGTTTTTTCGTACGCGATAATAAAAACCGGTTATGGACAACTTTACCACCTCTCCCCCATTTTTCAACAATGAAATCCAGAATTCCCAATCTTCCCAGCCCCAGGTCATTCGTTCATCATAACCTCCTGCTGCGAGCCAGTCTTCTTTCCGGTAAATTGCGCTACAAAAAATCATATTGTCCATGGCAAGCGAACCGAGTGAAAATGGTTTTAATTTCCATTCTCCAGTTCTTTCTTCGAAAAATTCGGCATTACAATACACAAGTTTTGCCAATGAATTATTTTCAAGAACTTCCACCGCTTTGTGTATGTAATCAGGTGAAATTAAATCATCGGCATCCAGTGGGAGAATATATTTTCCTTCGGATTCACGAATCCCGTGGTTTCGGGCAGCCGCCGGGCCTGCATTTTTCTGGCTGATGTATTTCAGGTTTGGATATTTATTCTGAAGAGAAGTTACCACCAATTCAGAATTGTCTGAAGATCCGTCGTTTACAACCACAATTTCTATGGGGTGATAGCTCGACCGACAGACATATTCAATCGTTTCGGTAATGAATTTTTCGTGGTTGAAACAAGGAATAATGATACTGACAAGTGGTTTAATTTCCATTACAGGATATTTATTTTTGAAAAGGTGATTTCCCTGACCCAAAACTCAGGAGCAATATTAGCGGTAAGGAAGTCCTAAATTTTCTATTTCATCAGCCGGCAAAGTCCGTTTTATATTTTGCCTGAACTTGTAATTCAAAGGATGAAAAATATTCCCGAATACTGTCCACTCAAGCGGATAATCATTGTTTTCAAATCGCAACCATTGCTTAATTTTGTTTCTTTTTTTATCATAAGGATGCCGGGCTGGGTTCCGCTTTAAAGTCTCAAAATTTTTGTCAAGTAGTTGATTTATTTCCCTGAACATTTCGCTGGACAAAGGAGTATTTGCCTTTCCAACCCATCGGTTGGTCGCAACCAGATCTTTCCAGAATTTCGGCATCCATTTTCCATTTTCATCGAAAACTTTTGCCGGTCCTCCTTTGATTTCGGGTTTTCCAACAAAATATACCTCCGGATTCGTAAATTCGTCCCAAACAGGTTTGTAACTTAATTGTGTTGGTTTTATATCGTGCCACCCACCGCCATAATGATGAAGCAGGTAAATTCGCAAATAGTCTGATTTGTGCACATCGCTCAGCCAATCAAAAGCCGGATGCAAAGGAAAATCTGGCAGTATAAATTGGTGAAGATTATTTTTTGTTACGAGACACAGTGGAACACCCAGATGTGTTTTCATCATTTCAAAACTTCGGATTCTGTTTTCATTCATTTGCCCATCGTACCAGAAGCACCATACTACCAACGGAACTGAGTTTTGCTTTAAAATCAAATCAAGTTCAACTTTTGCAGTAATAATATTATTTTGGCTTTCAATCATTTAGATAGGTTTAGAACTTCACAATTTTTGTATCACCAATATCTTTGTGAATAAAATCAATCACATCACTGACACTTGTATCCAACCCTTTCAGTTTTTGTAAAGCTAAAAAATCATCCTTTTTTTCTTTGCATTTTCCAATAGAAGACACAAATAACTGAACTGATTTCAAGTAGCTGAAATCCAAAGCAATTGCCCTGAACATTGTCTTTCCAATAAGAATTACAAAGTAATAAAACAGTTCAAAATCATTCAGATGAATAAAATGCAGGTACATTTTATTTCGCTTCGAAATGATTTTAACCTTTTTACTGGGTTCCTTTTTTATGGTTGACGAATTTGGATGTTTGCATATTGCACTGTGTTCGTAATAGCATGGATATCCTAATCTCCAGGCTTTTATGCCTAAATTAACATCTTCAGAGTTGTACGGATTGAATAATTCATCGAACCCTCCAATTTCAAATAACTTTTTCCGGTCAACCAATGCATTTGCGCCACTTAGAAAAAAACTGTAAAGCTGTGGCTTCGATTCGCAGGTATAATTTTGTGAAGTAACGATTTTTGAAAGGAAGAAACCGGGATATTTTGCACCATCCTGAATTTGATTAGAATTGATCGCATTAATCCTTCCCATTACACCAAAAGTATCTGGTTTGTCGAAGTAATGCAACAAATTAGTAAAGTACCCTTCAGTCAGAAAAATATCTGAGTTTAATATCAGAACCAAGTCTTTGCCTGCACGGAAAATTCCGGAATTTGTATTTCCTGCAAAACCTTTATTAACTTGATTTTCAACAAGAACAATGTCAGGATAATTGGTTTTAATAAAAGTCACCGAATCATCTTTTGATGCGTCATCTGAGATAATTATTTCAAAATCAGATATTTCGGATGACAATAAAGCATTGTACACTGACGGAATATTGCGTTTTAATAATTCTTTCCCATTATAATTTGGAATTACAACTGAAATACTCTTGTTCATTCATTCTAAAATTTAAACCAGTAAATCAAAAAGCTATGACTTAATCTCACAACCTTTAATTAACGGAACGATTGATATATTTATTATAATAATTTTATCGGTGCCAAAAATAATACTTTTTTTCTATTTAAGTTTCAGTACGAATAAAGCATAGTATAAAAGACCGAATAAATGTATTTTTGTCACAATTAATTAGGATTACCATGCTCGATCAATTAACTATATGTGCCATAGCAACTTCTCCCGGAATGGGAGCCATCGCAACCATTCGGCTTTCAGGAGAAAAAGCCCTTGAAATTGCTGATTCCGTATTTCAATCGCCAAAATCAGGTAAAAAACTGGTTGATCAAAATCCAAATACCTTGCATTTTGGAAGTATTTCAGACGGCGATGAACTGATTGACGAAGTGGTCGTTTCTGTATTTCGTAAGCCACATTCGTTTACCGGCGAAGATGTGGTGGAAATTACCTGCCATGGCTCCGTTTATATTCAGCAACGAATTCTTCAATTACTGATCACCAAAGGTACACGCATGGCCCTTCCCGGCGAGTTTACCCAACGGGCATTCCTGAATGGCAAAATGGATCTTTCGCAGGCTGAAGCAGTTGCCGACCTAATCGCTTCAACCAACCGGGCAGCACAAAAAGTGGCTATCAACCAGATGCGCGGTGGCTTTTCGTCCGAATTAACCAGTTTACGTGGCGAATTGCTGCATTTCATTGCCATGATTGAGCTTGAACTTGATTTCAGCGAAGAAGACGTTGAATTTGCGGATCGCGAACAACTCAAAAAGCTGGTTTCAAAAATTGAGACCATTCTCCGGAAGTTAAAAGATTCCTTTCAGCTTGGCAATGTGATCAAAAACGGAATACCGGTTGCAATTGTAGGTGATACCAACGTTGGAAAATCAACTTTGCTGAATGCCCTTTTAAATGAAGAAAAAGCCATTGTATCAGACATTCACGGCACAACGCGCGATGTAATTGAAGATGTGGTAAATATACATGGTACAGCTTTCCGCTTTTTCGATACTGCCGGAATCCGCGAAACGACTGACAAAATTGAAACCCTTGGAATTGAAAGAAGTTACAATAAACTTGATTTGGCAACCGTAGTTATTTTGGTGGTGGACGCCCAAAATGATTTTGAAACCGTTGCCATCCGAATTGCCAAAATCAGGGAAAGAATATCGGGTCAGCACCTGATTATTGCTGCCAATAAAGTTGACCGTGGTTTGCCTGAAACAACTGCAAAACTGAACGAAATGCCACTGTTTGAGAATGAAAAACTGGTGTTTATTGCCGCCAAACAAAAAACCAATCTCGACGAGTTAATTTCAGAAATGCAACATGCAATTTCAATGGATTCGATCAGCGAAGATGCCGTGATCGTAACCAATGTGCGTCACTTCGAAGCACTAACAAGAGCACATGAATCCATTGAGCGCGTGCAACTTGGACTCGATAATATAATTTCTGGCGACTTCCTGGCTCAAGATATCCGCGAATGCCTTCTTTTCCTCGGTGAGATCACTGGGGAAATATCAAATGACGAGATTTTAGGGCATATTTTTAAGAATTTCTGCATCGGAAAGTAATTTTAATAAAAAATGACTGCACGATTCAAATAATAAGCTTTACTTTGTTCGGTATTTCACGAACTACGAACG
>DAITNH010000112.1:9807-14843 GCA_036834745.1 Prolixibacteraceae bacterium | reverse complement strand
TCAGGAACAGAAACAACTACTATTGCCGACACCGATGCACTGATTACCAATGAACCGGGCTTGTTCATTTGTATACAGACGGCAGATTGTGTGCCCATTCTGCTGTTCGATCCGCAGCAGAAAGTGGTGGCCGCCATTCATGCCGGGTGGCGAGGTACGGTTTCAAAAATCGCACAGAAAACTATTCAGCAAATGACTGAAAAGTTTGGCTGCCAACCGACCGACATCGTTGCAGGAATTGGTCCATCCATTCACATGCACGCTTATGAAGTTGGGCCGGAAGTGGTTGAAGCTGTTGATGCCAACTTCAGCAATTCTCCGGCACTGCTGAAACCATCGCTGAACGAAGGACGGGCTTATTTTGATTTGTGGGAAGCCAATCAAACAGTCCTGATTGAATCAGGAATTCCGGAAGAAAACATTGAAGTGATGGGTTTGTGCTCGTTCGAACATGCCGACCTGTTTTACTCGGCCCGCCGCGATGGCGCGGATACCGGCAGAATGGTGAGCGGAATCAGGTTGGTGTAAAAAAAAACCTTTCAGGAAAAAAAATCCTGAAAGGTTTAAACTAACTAAAACCAAAACCAACTCACCAGATAGAGCAAATTTTTTATCTGATTTCAATCGGATACGAGTATTCTTTACCACCAGCAGCAATAATAGCAACATAGTTTCCCTCTCTTAATTTCGAAAGGTTCAAAGCGCTGTTTACATTAAAATCACGACCCATTTTTTTTGAATAAACCAGTTGATTTTTTTCAAAGAAATAAAGGGTAACGTTTTCTTTGTTGAAATTCAGGTATGAATATTTCAGATAGCCATCTTCAAATGTAAAGAAAGGTTCAAGCATTGTTTTTTCATCACCAACCTTAATCGTTTTGTGGTTGATCTCAAACGGACGTTCCGTTGTTAAGTTATTACTTTCTACAGAAAGACTGTACTGACCCTCTTCCAGATCCGAAAAATTATATACTTTCCGGTAATTGCTACTGGGATCGGTTATTTCCTTGTAGTAAACCAATCTGCCCATGTCGTCTTTAACCGAAATTTTCAGATTACTGTCGGTGAGGCTAGAGATAGCTACTACCGCTTTTTCAGAAGATAAGGGAATGATGTTCAATACCAGGTTCCCAGCTGCAAATAATGTGTTCGCAAATGCTACAAACGCGAACAGTAAAGTCACTTTCAAAATTGTTTTCATTGTTTCTGTTTTTAAATAGTTAATTATTTTTATTTGTAATTAGTTGATCTGCATGGCGTCAGATCCGTTTTCAATAGGCTGTTTCTGTTTCAATTAAGCACGACAAATCTCGTGTCAGTAGTAAACCGACAAACTTTAAACACAAATAATTCTGAACTTTTTTTCGCTCTACCTTCCGTGAACGTCGCCGCCGCTTGATTCGTTGATATCTTTTTGGGCCGGATTTCCGGAGTAGGTAATATCGCCACCACTGCTGGCGTTGGCATCCAACTCTTCAGTTACATAAATCCTGATATCAGATCCGCTCGAAACGCTGGCGTTGCATTTTTTAGCATGAAGTTCGCCTGCATTGATGTCACTTCCGCTCGATGCATCGGCCTGCAAATACATTGTTTTTCCTTTCAGCGAAATATCCGATCCGCTGCTCGATTCAACGCTCAAATCATTTGCCTCTAATTCAAGTTTAATTTCCGAACCGCTGCTGGCATCCATATCAAGCTTTTCCAATCGTAAAACTCCCTGTGCACTTACATCCGAACCGGCCGAAGCTTCCAGTTTATCAAGGGTTTTAAACGAAACGAACACTTTTCGGGGGTCGGTGTTCCAATTCATGTTAAACCACGATTTTTCCTTGATGTAGATTTTCAGAATACCACCTTCAACCTTTGTAATTATTTTCTCCAGGTCGTCGGTATCTGCCTCAACCACCACTTCCTCAACGTTTTTCTGTGTCAGGATAAGATCTATTCCTGAACTTACCGAAACCCCGTGAAATCCACTGACCTGACGAGTCTGGCGGTTGCCATTGGCCTGATTGGCCTGAAGTGCAGCAGCCTGAATTAAAGCAGTGCAAAATAGAACAAGTGTGAATAGTTTAATTGTTTTCATGGCCTATATGTTGATATTAATTGTTTCATGTATTTCTGGGCAATGCCTGCTTTCTGATTTTTCTGAAAACTGACCACTGCGACTGCCAACTATTTTTATCTACGATTAACGTTTCCGCCTGAAGATGCATCAATCTCGGTTGAGGAAGGCTCTCCATAATAAAAAACGTTCCCGCCACTTGAAGCTTTTGCCTCCAACCGATCCACTACTGTTGCCCAAACATTTGCTCCACTCGACGCCCGCATTTTGCAATTGTTGGCTTTCAATTCCTGAGCTTTCAGATTAGCTCCCGATGAGGTTTCCAGTTCGGCTTCTTTTGCCAGACCCGACAAGTGAATATTTGCTCCCGATGAACAATCCGCTTTCAGGCGTCTGGCATTCACATCCATCTTCATATTTGCTCCTGAAGTTGCTTTAAGTTCCAGATTTTCTGACATAATTTGCGATTGTGACCATGCATTTGACCCGGAAGTAACTTCAACTCCTGAAAGTTTTTCAACGGTAACCATCACCTTTTTTTCCTTTGCCCAACGGATGTTTTCGTTGACATATACTTTCAATACCCCGCCTTCAACTTCAGTTTCGATCACTTCGTGCAAATTGTTGTCGGCGACTACCACCACTTTGGCCAGGCTTCCCTGTGTGATATATACATTCATTCCACGGCTCACTTTGATCTGGTCGAATTCATCGACTTGCCTGGTTTCTTCGGTCACTTTTCCGTTTCCTTTTACCGATGGACCCATAAACCAGCAGGAAGAAAAAAGGATTGTCAAAAATGCCACAACTCCGATCAATTGAATGTGTTTCGTTTTCATTTGTTTTGGTATTTGATTTTATAGACGTTTGAATTTCGATTTCGTTACCAAATTTATGGAGCGAGATACAGAAAAATTTATTTTTTTCGTTGAACGACTGTTTTTTGTCGGTGAAAATGAAAATAGCAGGTTCAAGCGTGAAGATCAAATTATTGATGTAAATTTGAATTTTCAATTTAAAAACTAGCGATATTCAGAGTTCCTAAACTTATAAAGAACAAACACATGGAAAAGAAAAACATTACCCGTAGAAATTTTCTGGGCACCAGTCTGGCCGCTGCGGCTTCTGTAGCTGCCATCAATTCATTGGGTTCTGAAAACGTTCTCAAACAGGTCCCTGTAAAAAAGAGCGATGAACATCCGTTTAATGAGCGAACCTACAGCGCAATGCCAACCCGTTCGTTTGGAAAGACCGGGTACAAAGTTGGTATTCTAAGTCTGGGCGGACAGGCAACCATCGAGATGAAAGGAACCGAAACCGAATCGGAGAAAATTATTAACCGGGCCATCGATCTGGGCGTGAATTATATTGACACTGCCGCATCCTATGGAGGAGGCATCAGTCAATTGAATATTGGACGAGTAATGAAAACCCGCCGCGGTGAAGTATGGCTTTCCAGCAAAACGCATGACCGGAAGTTTGATGGTTCGATGCGCTTGCTCGAAGAAAGTTTGAAAAACCTGCAAACCGACCACCTTGATACCTGGCAATTGCACAATGTTCAGACCATGGCCCAATTGGATCAGATTTTTGCTGCTGACGGAGCAATAAAAGCCATGGAAAAAGCAAAGGCGGAAGGGATGATCCGTAATATCGGAATTACCGGGCATTTCGAACCACTCGTACTCATGGAAGCGATCAAAAGGTATCCGTTTGACTCAATCCTGCTTGCTGTTAATGCTGCTGACATTCACTACCTCAGTTTTATAAATTACCTTTTGCCTGAAGCGCAGAAACAGGGAATTGCCATTATTGGGATGAAAGTTGCAACACGCGGACGGATGATTTCAACATGGACTCCACCGCCACTTGAAGAACAGCCGGAACGATTGCGTACACCAAAACCCGGTACTATTACCATCAAAGAAGCGCTGACTTACAATATGAGCTTGCCGGTAAGCACAACAATTATTGGGGTTGACAATGTCGCCCAAATTGAAGAAGATGTAAAAATCGCCTCCGAATTTTCTCCTCTTTGTGCAGCTGAAATGCAGGAAATTGAATTCAAAACTTTGCCAATTGTCCGTCAGGGATTGTATTTCCGGAGATGGGATTTAGGAGCATAAAAAACGTAACAGGTATGATAAAAAGAATCATCATTGCCGGATTATTTCTATTCTCACTTCAGACTACTTTTTCACAAGATCAAAAAATCAATGTTGTAGTTATCGGAGCCCATCCGGATGATTGCGATCTTGATGCAGGAGGAACCGCCATCCAGTTTGCGAAGATGGGACATCGTGTACTTTTTGTTTCAGCGACCAACGGCGATGCCGGTCATTTTAACAAGGGTGGCGAAGTGCTGGCAAAAATCAGGAAAGCCGAAGCAGCCGAGGCAGGCAAACGCTTTGGAATTACTTACAAAGTACTCGACAATCACGACGGATTGCTGATGCCTGATTTAAAACTTCGGTTAGAACTTATCCGGTTAATCCGGGAATGGAATGCCGATGTGGTTATTGGTCACAGGCCTTATGACTATCATCCCGATCACCGGAATACGGCTATTGCCATACAGGACGCCGCTTATCTGGTCATTGTACCGAACATAGCTCCCGAAACTCCAGCGCTAAAAAAGAACCCGGTATTTCTTTATACCGAAGACCGGTTTCAGAAACCAGTTCCTTTTTCGCCTGATATTGTGGTAGATATTTCTGAAGTATTCGATCAAAAAATATACGCATTGGCAGCACACCAATCGCAGTTCTTTGAATGGTTACCCTGGACTTCCGGACAATTGGCAAGTGTTCCGGAAACAGAAACCAACCGCTTAAAATGGTTGGCAGATAAGCGAAAAGGGAGTCTCTCAAAAGATATGAAAGCCGGATTACTGAAATGGTACGGAGAAAAAGGAAATCAGGCAAAATACGCAGAAGCCTTTGAGATTTGCGAATACGGCAGCTATCCG
>DAITNH010000112.1:0-9707 GCA_036834745.1 Prolixibacteraceae bacterium | reverse complement strand
TGTTCCTTCACCTGCTTGTTGCCGAATTCATACACTTTGGTTGCCAGTCCGTCGAGAAAATCGCGGTCGTGCGAAACAAGGATAATCGTTCCGTCGAAATCCTGCAGGGCACTTTTCAGGATGTCTTTGGTACGCATATCAAGGTGATTGGTCGGCTCATCCAAAATCAGCAGGTTCACCGGTTCGAGCAATAATTTGACCATTGCCAGCCGGGTTCTTTCTCCTCCTGAAAGCACTTTCACCTTTTTGGAAATATTGTCGCCTCCGAACATGAATGCCCCGAGAAGGTCTTTTATTTTGGTGCGGATATCGCCCACCGCCACATCGTCGATGGTCTGGAAAACAGTCAGTTCCTCATTCAGGAGCGATGCCTGATTTTGTGCAAAATAACCAATCATGGTATTGTGCCCAAGCGCCATCTTTCCTTCGTAATCAATTTCACTCATAATGGCTTTTACGAGCGTGGATTTTCCTTCGCCATTTTTACCCACGAATGCAATTTTTTCGCCCCTTTCAATCGTCAGCGAAGCATTGGCAAAAACAAGGTGATCGCCATAACTTTTGCTCAGCTCTTCCACAATTACAGGGTAATTTCCTGAACGTGGCGATGGCGGAAATTTCAGACGCAATGCCGAAGAATCCACTTCGTCAACTTCAACAATTTCAAGTTTTTCGAGCATTTTTACCCGTGAACCAACCTGAAGTGTTTTGGAATAAGTTCCCTTGAAACGATCGATAAACTCTGTTGTTTCAGCAATAAATTTTTGCTGCTCATCGAAAGATTTTTGTTGTTGCTCGCGGCGTTCGCGGCGCAGTTCAAGGTAATGTGAGTAGTTAACTTTATAGTCGTAAATACGCCCCATCGTAACTTCAACGGTGCGTGTGGTAATGTTGTCGATAAAAGCCCTGTCGTGCGAAATCACAATCACTGCTTTGGCACTGTTTATCAGGAATTCTTCGAGCCATTGAATCGACTCGATGTCCATGTGATTGGTCGGCTCATCCAACAAAATCAGGTCAGGTTTTTGCAAAAGAATTTTGGCCAGTTCAATGCGCATCCGCCAACCTCCGCTAAATTCGCTGGTCGGACGGGTAAAATCTTCCCGCAGAAAACCCAATCCAAGCAAAATCTTTTCCACTTCAGCATCGTAATTGATCTCTTCAATCGAATAATATTTTTCGCTTAAAGTAGAAACCCGCTCAATCAGATCAGAGTAGTAGTCTGATTCATAGTCGGTACGGGTGACCAATTCTTCGTTCATGGCAGCAATTTCGCTTTCCATTTCTTTGATGCGCGAAAAAGCCTGTGCCGCTTCTTCAAAAACAGTACGGTTGTCTTCTGTTAATAAATGCTGCGGCAAGTAGGCAATCACCGCATCTTTGGGCGCCGAAACCCTTCCTTTATTGGGCGTTCTTTCACCTGCAATCACTTTCAGAAGCGTCGATTTTCCTGCCCCGTTTTTCCCCATCAATGCAATGCGGTCCTTTTCGTTGATCACAAATGAGATATCCGAAAAAAGGGCCGATCCGCCAAACTCCACTGTAAGTCCATCAACTGAAATCATTCTATCCTGTTTTTTTGAAGGCGCAAAGATAAACGTTTTGCCGAAAGAAAATTAAGCCGCTGTTTTATCGTTTCATCATCTTTGTGAATGTCGGCTTCGTTGCCTACTTTTACCCAAAATATTAATCCTGAAATTTTTACCCACTATGAAACGAATAGTAACATTGTCCATCATTCTTTGCGCTTTTGTGGCTGGCAGCTTTGCCCAGAAAACTGTTGGCTTAGACAATTGGTTCAATCACGAAACCAATGCCAAAACCGGCAAAATTTTCCATTATACCTGGAACGACAGCGCAATGAGCGGCTTTTCGCAGCTTGGCGACCTGTTTGTCAAACGCGGCGTCAAATTGGAAACCATCGGATCAAAACCCAACAGCAAGTCGATGAAAGGTGTTGATGTTTACATTATTGTCGATCCGGATACCACCAAAGAAAACCCAAATCCAAATTATGTGGATGCAGGCGATATTAAATTCCTGAAGAAATGGGTAAAAAAAGGCGGAGTTCTGCTGCTGATGGCCAACGACGGCCCCAACTGCGAATTCACCCATTTCAATCAACTCTCCGAAGTGTTTGGATTTAGGTTTCAGACTCAATCGCTGAATCCGGTGGTTAACCGTGTTTGGGAGATGGGCGCCGAAACCAATCTGCCCAACCATCCGCTTTTTTCAGGAGTGAATAAAATTTACATGAAAGAAATAGGACCGATCATCGTATCAAAAGACGCTAAACCTGTTTTGAAAGATGGCGACGGCAAAAATGTATTTATTGCTGAAACCCAATTCGGAAAGGGCTATGTTTTGGCAGTTGGCGATCCGTGGCTGTACAACGAATACATCAATCACTGGTTACTTCCCGAAAGTTTTGAAAACCTGAAAGCCGCGAATAATCTGGTAGATTTGCTGCTAAAAAATTCAAAATGATTGCAGACAGGCATTTTCTGAACACTGAGACTGAACACTGACCACTCTTTTGAGTATTGCGCTAAATAAAATAGGATGAGCCATGAGTACGATAGAAAATTTCATCGCTGAAATTCCAAAAGCGGAACTTCATTTGCATATCGAGGGAACTTTCGAACCGAAATTGATGTTTGAAATTGCCATCCGGAACAACTTGAAGTTGAAGTACAGTTCGTTGGACGAGTTGAAAGCTGCCTACAATTTCAACAACCTTCAGGAGTTTTTGGATATTTATTACAGCGGCGCCGATGTGCTGATTGAAGAACAGGATTTTTACGATCTGACGTGGGCATACCTGCAAAAAATACATTCGCAAAATGTCCTTCACACCGAAATTTTCTTCGATCCACAAACACATTCGTCCCGTGGAGTCCCTTTCAGCAAGGTAATTTCGGGTATTCACCGGGCTTTGGAAGATGGGCAAACAAAATTGGGAATCAGTTCAAGACTTATCCTGTCGATTCTCCGTCACCTCAGCGAAGAATCTGCTATTCGAACCCTCGAAGAAGCACTCGAATACAAAAACTGGATTACTGCCATTGGTTTGGATTCATCGGAGAAAGGTCATCCGCCATCCAAATTTCAGCGCATTTTTGAGAAAGCCCTTGAAGAAGGTTTCCTGTTAGTTGCTCATGCCGGAGAAGAAGGTCCACCCGAATATGTGTGGGAAGCCCTGAATTTACTGCATGTTTCGCGCATCGACCACGGAAACCGCTCGCTCGAAGATACCAATTTGGTTACCGAACTGGCCAGACGAAATATACCACTCACCGTTTGTCCACTTTCGAACCTGAAACTGAAAGTGGTGAGCGACATGACCAAACATCCGCTGACCGAAATGCTGGACAAAGGTTTGCTGGCGACAGTCAATTCCGACGATCCGGCTTATTTTGGCGGATATGTAAACGAAAATTATCTGGCGGTCGCAGAAGCTTTAAATCTGTCGAAGCAACAAATTACTCAACTGGCTAAAAACTCTTTCGCTGCAAGCTTTCTGGAAGAAACAGAAAAACAACGAATGATTGAAAAGGTGGAGCGTTTCTCAAATCGATAATATTACTCCCACAAAGCTGCAAAGGTCACAAAGAGATATAAAAAACTTTGTGGCCTTTGTGTCTTTGTAGGAATCACTGCATGTAAATGGAAGCCAGAAAGTCAATTTTGGCGATCGAGTTTTCAGCGTTGAATTCAGGATCGGCTTCGCTTTCCACAACGGCAAACTGATCAATCAATGTTTGCTGCTCATCGGCACTAAACATCTGATCTGCCATTCGGAATAAAATGTTGTTTTCTTTCGAAATGTGGTTTTGCAGCAGGATTGCATAACCGCTCAGATTTTCATAAACCTGCTGAATCGCCCCGCTATTGCCTTTTTTCAACTCCGCAATTCCATCGCTAACACCTTTCACAAAATTACGTCCCTGCACATGTTCCATAAGCATCACTGCAACAGGTCCCTGTTCCGGAGAGAATCCCTTTTCTCCCAACAAAGGGAACAACAGTTCTTCTTCCTTGGCGTGATGCAGCCCATCGGCAAATTTGCGAATCACGTTCACAACCAGTTCAAAATGATCAGTTTCTGTACACTTTTGTTCAACCATTTCAAGCATGATGTCTGTCAGGCGAAGAATGTGAACATGATCGTTTTCAAGGTTTTGTGTAGCTGTGTTCATGTTTTATTAATTTGCGAGTGTTAATGCTTTTGGGTATAAAATGTTGTTTTCGAGATGAACGTGTGTATGCAAATCATCTTCAAACTCTTCCAGAAGTTTAAAAGCCACGCGGTAAGTGTTGCAGGCATCTTCAGGAAGCGCATATCCGTTGGTAATCTCATTAATTTTATCCATCGCACCGCCGGCAAATTCATGTTCTCCGCTCATGCGCGAAATTTCACTGATGATGGTAGCTTTTGTTTCTGAAGTATTGCTTTTCATCACCTCTTTAATGGCCGGGAAAAGAACTTCCTCTTCCTGTTTCAGGTGTTGTCTCAATTCGCTGTTTATTTCTGAAAACAGTGAAGCCACTTCCAATAACTCCGAATGGTTTTCGCCATGTACATCGGCAATTTTCCTGGTGTAAAACACCAGTTCAGGCAGGGTTTTCAATACATATTTGTGATGTGTGTTCATAATATAGTCGGCCAGGAAACCCAGTTCCCAATTGTTAAAATCCTGGTGTTGGCCGGGTGAACTTTGCTCAAGCTCTTTTAATTCGATGGTCAACTTTTCTGCATCAAGATTTTTTTCGCTGCAAGCCAGTGCTATCGACTTGTTTCCACCGCAGCAGAAATCTATTCCTGCCTGTTTAAAAATTGCAGCTGCACGATAATCGTCTGCCACGATCTGTCCTATTGTTCTCGATTCAATTTTTTCTGTTGTCATACTGTTTGTGTTAATTATTTCGGATACAAAAGTACGAATATCTTTTTAATGGACAATAAGGTCTTTTAGTATTTTTAAAAAATATTTATACTTTTGCTGAAGTTTTTGAAGTGAATACAAAATAACAATCCTGAAAAATGTTCAATAAAGAAACAGAATATGCACTGCGAAGCCTGGTTTACATTCAGCATCAGAATTACCAAAACCTGCGGCCGGGCATCGAAGAGATTGCCAAAGAGATAGAAGCGCCACAGGCATACACGGCCAAAATCCTTCAGCGGATGGTTCGTATTGGCTTTGTAAATTCAATTAAAGGAAAGGGTGGCGGATTTATTTTCGACGAATCGAAACCGGAAATTACCCTGAAACAATTGATTTTAGCCACAGAAGGTGCAAAGATTCTGGAAGGATGTGGCTTCGGGATGAAATATTGCGATGTAGAAAATCCATGTCCGCTGCACGATCAGTTTGGTCCGATCCGGGATTCCATTAACCGGCTGGTGAGCGAAGAAACCATCCAAAGTCTGGCCCGTAAAACCAATCAGGCTTTTAAAGTGCTGATTCATTGATGTGCCAATAAATATGCTTTATCCAATAATTTAAAATCTATAACATGAGTGAATTATTCAATAATTCAAAAAAGAGAAAAGAGCTGCTGAAACACCTGATTCTTCAGCTTCACAGTGGCGAAGCGCCTGAAATAGTAAGAAAACGGCTGATCGACCTTCTGCAATCGGTTCCTTATGATGAAGTGGTTGAGGTGGAGCAGGAACTGATTGCCGAAGGTTTGCCGGTTGAAGAAGTGTTGCGACTCTGCGACATCCATTCGATGGTGCTCGACGGACACATCGATCAGTCCGGCGCCAAATCCATCCCGGAAGGCCATCCGGCTGACACATTCAAGAAAGAGAACATCGAACTGGGCAAAGTGATCGGCGACCTCAACCAGTTATTTGATCAGGCCGATGCGCTGAAACAGGAAGAGTTAACCAACTGGCTGATTGCTGTTCATGGCAAATTTAACAGTCTGATGGACGTTGACAAACATTACCTCCGGAAAGAATACCTTGTGTTTCCATTTCTTGAAAAGTATGAAATAACCGGACCGCCCAAAGTAATGTGGGGCAAACACGACGAAATCAGGTTGCTCATCAAAACATCGATCGATGCGGTGCATACCCACGAGGGAATTTCTCTGGAAGAACTGAAGACTTTGATTGATCTGGTTCTTCGTCCGGCGGTAAATGGCGTGGACGACATGATTGGAAAAGAGGAGGCGATTTTATTGCCAATGTGCATGGATACGCTCACCGATCAGGATTGGTGGACAGTTTACGAACAAACAATGGAATTCGGATTTTGCCTGTACGATCCGGAAGTGGAGTGGAAACCTGAAAACATTGATGTGAGCGAGGTCACTTTTAATACAAAAAACAGTATCGGCTTATCAACAGGAAGTTTCGACCTGAATGAACTGGAAGCGCTGTTTAAAGCATTGCCCATCGACATCACTTTTGTGGACAAAAACGACAAGGTGAAGTTCTTTAGCCTTGGAGCCGACCGCATTTTCAACCGTAACCGGGCCATTATCGGGCGCGATGTCAGAATGTGTCATCCACCATCCAGCGTACACGTTGTCGATCAGATTCTCGAAGATTTTAAAAGCGGTAAGGAAACCAGTGCGGCTTTCTGGATTAATATGCAAGGACGGTTTATTTACATCGAATATTTTGCACTTCGCGGCAAAGAGGGAGAATACCTCGGAACCATAGAGTTTACGCAGGATTTGACACACCTTCGCAAATTGGATGGAGAACAACGGTTGCTGGCTTATTCAAAAAAATAAAGTATGATTGAAATTACACCAAAGACAAAAGTGGGCGAATTGCTGGATAACTTTCCGCAACTGGAAGATGTATTGTTACAGATTTCGCCCGCTTTTGCCAGTTTGAAAAACCCCATTTTGAGACGGACAGTCGCAAAAGTCGCCGCGTTGCAACAGGCTGCGGCCATCGGGGGAATAAAAGTAGAAGAACTCGTGAACCGGCTGCGCAGGGAAGTTGGACAGAAACCGCTCTTTGGCGGCGCCGATTCTGAATATCTGTCGGGCGAGCCGCCACAATGGTTCGATGCTACAAAAGTTGTTTTACGCTTCGATGCCTGCGAGGTCATCCAATCGGGTGGCAGTCCGATGAACCAGATTCTGGAACAAACCAAAACCTTGAACGAAGGCGAAATCTATGAACTGATTACACCGTTCGTTCCCGCCCCAATAATCGACATGCTCAAACAAAAAGGATTTATCGCAGCTTCGGTAAAAAGTGGTTCAATTGTTACAAACTGGGTAATCAAAACACGCTGAGATCGTTTGTGCATTTACCTTTCAGATGCTCTTGCATCCTTTTAGAATTTTCTACAACTTAAACCCCTGAACCATTTAACCTAAAACGTTTGAATATCATGACTAAACTAACAACTTTCCTTCTTGTATTCATCTCTGTTTTCTTCCTGAATACAACATTTTCGCAAACCGTTACCAAAGACGAATTACCCGTTAGGGGATTTTGCATTGCGGCGCCCGGCGCTGACAGGCTCGATGATTTTGTGAAGTTCATTGACGATGAACTGGCATCGAGAAAAGTAAATACGCTGATTTTGCGGGTCGATTACAATTTCCAGTACGAAAGCCATCCTGAATTGCGCAATGAGTCGGCTCTCTCGAAAGCTGATGTAAAAAAACTGGTCGATGTTTGCCGCAAAAACCAGATTCAGATTATTCCGCAGGTTAATCTGCTAGGCCATCAATCATGGGCCGGGAAAAATGGGAATCTGCTGGATGTTTATCCGCAATTCGACGAAACGCCGCATGTAAAAATGCCCGAAAAATACGAATGGCCCAATGCCGACGGTCTCTATTGCAAAAGTTACTGTCCGCTCCATCCCGATGTGCACACCATCGTTTTTGAGTTGATGGACGAGATTTGCGATGCTTTCGAAACCGATGCTTTCCACGCCGGAATGGACGAAGTATTTTACATTGGCGACGACAAATGTCCGCGTTGTTCGGGCAAAGACAAAGCCGAATTGTTTGCCGGCGAATTGAACCTCATTCGCAACCATCTGGCGCTTAAAAACAGGAAACTGTGGATTTGGGGCGACCGCCTGATCGATGGAAAAACCACCGGAATGGGAATGTGGGAAGCCAGCATGAACAACACCCACCGCGCCATCGACCTGATTTACAAAGATGTGGTAATTTGCGACTGGCATTACGAACGCCCCGACCAAACTGCCGTTTATTTTGCCACCAAAGGTTTCAACGTAGTAACCTGCCCATGGAGAAATCCTGAAAATGCGGTAAAACAAACGCAGGATATGTTCCGGTTCAGGGCTTCGGTTACTCCTCAGATGAAAGACCGTTTTCAGGGAATGATGCAGACGGTATGGTCAGGCGCCGAGCAGTTTATGGACGAATTTTATGGCCGCAAAACCGACGAAAAACAAGGCGTAAACACATCGACCAACTGCTTCAAGGCCATGTTTGCTGAAATTGAAAATCACAAATAACATCAAAAGCCTCATCCCCAGCCCTTCTCCTTCGGAGAAGGGAGCTAGGCGACTGAAATTCTGAAAGTTTGATGCTATAAATACCTAAGTTCTTATGTCAAAAGACAAGCTTGAAAGTGCCGGTTCTTTCTCCCCTCCTTCTGTAGGGGGCGCCTGCCTGCCGTCAGGCAGGGGGGAGGCTTCTACTCTGAACCGTATCTTCTCCATCGATGTTTTCCGGGCAATTACCATGTTGCTGATGATTTTTGTAAACGATTTCTGGTCGTTAACAGGTATTCCTGACTGGCTCCAACATGCCGAAGCCAAACAGGATTTTCTGGGCTTTTCCGACATCATTTTTCCCTGCTTCCTGTTTATCGTCGGAATGTCAATTCCTTATGCCATCCGCAACAGGATTGGAAAAGGCGAAAATAACCTGAAGATTTTGGCACATATCCTGATCCGGTCGCTGGCCTTGCTGATAATGGGACTTTTCACCGTCAATATTTCTGATCTGAATGTGGAGGTTTCGGGATTGAGCCGCCAATGGTTTCAAATACTGATGGTCGCAGGATTTTTCCTGATCTGGAATGTCTATCCGAAATCGGACGACTGGAAAAAATACCTTTTCGCCGGAATGCAACTTGCCGGTATCGCTCTTTTAATTGCACTTTTCCTCGTTTTCAAAGGTGGCGAAGATGGCTCAGCAAGCATGACCCCGCAATGGTGGGGAATTCTGGGACTCATTGGCTGGACGTATCTGATTTCGGCACCCATCTATCTTTTTGCACGAAAATCAACCGTGCTTATTCTTGGTGCGTGGCTGCTTTTTACTTTGCTGAACATTGCCGAACATGCCGGTTGGCTGAAAACTCCCATTCCCGGAGGCGGTGCTTTCCAGGGATTTGCATTTGCCGGAATTGCAGCCAGCCTTCTGCTCGATCGCGCTACCGATCCCGAGAAACGCAAAAAGCTACCTCTATTTTATATCGGAACCGGAATTCTGCTGCTGATTGGCGGACTGGTCTTGCGCAACTTTTTCATCGTCTCGAAAATTCAGGCAACCCCAAGCTGGGTGTTTCTGTGCAATGCCATTGCGTTCGGATTTTTTGCCCTGATTTATTTTGTAGTCGATCTGAAAGGAAAAGCCAGTTGGTTCGACCTGATAAAACCTGCCGGAACCAGCACCCTCACTTGTTACCTCATTCCGTATGTTTATTACAGTCTGGCAACTTATGCGTTTACACTGCCCGT
>DAITNH010000111.1:0-14986 GCA_036834745.1 Prolixibacteraceae bacterium | reverse complement strand
TCCGTTTCAGGCTGAATATGCCTACATTTACCGCTCTGAAAAAAAAGTAAACTGAATGAAGCGAGTATTATATCTGATCTTTATATTGATGGTTGTTTCAGCCTGCAAGGAAGTATTTGAGGCCCCGCCTCAATCCCTGCTTCAGGCTTCATTCTATCATTCAGAAACCAAAAAGCCGGTTAGCCCTGTAATTACAGTGCTGGGAGTCGGCATTGACAGCCTTTGGGTGGACGAAACAGCCATGACAGAAGTGTTGCTGCCAATGACAATCAAAGACACAACCCGCTTTATTATATGGCTCGATTCGAAATCGGACTCCATTACTTTTGTGCACGAAACAACCCGGAAATATGATTCGATGGAAACCGGGTTTTATTATGAATATAAATTACAGTCGGTAAGGTTTACACAAAACCGGATTGATTCCGTCGAAATTATTGATAGCCTGGTAACCACAAAATGGAATGAAAATATTAAGCTTTACATTCATCCTCTTCCTGCTGTCGGCAATTAGTTACGGGCAGGCCGAACAGGAGAAGAAATTAAAACCGAAACGGACTGACAATTACATCCACATGAGAGGAATCCGTGTGGGATTTGATGTGACACGCCCGTTTATGGATTTGTGGACCAAAGGAAACCGCTATGGCACTGAATTCTCAGCCGACATGGAATTGATGCCCAATTGGTTTGGGGTATTCGAAACCGGTTACGATGCCATGAAAATCAAGACCAGCTATGTTGATTACAAAAGCAACGGAAATTACTCGCGCATCGGGTTCGACTACAATTTCCTTCAGGCTGAAAATAAAGATGAAAAAGATATTTTCTATGTAGGAATGAGGTACAGTTTTGCACTTTCGAGACAACAAGTCGATCAGTACATGATCGATTCCTATTGGGGAACAGAAACCGGAAGCTTCGGAAATCAGAACTATTTTGCACATTGGGCCGAGTTCCTGATTGGGATAAAGGGTGAAATATTCAACAATTTCTATATGGGCTGGTCCATTCGTGGAAAAGTCAAGCTCAATGTCAAAGATCTTGGGTTGCCCCCGGTGTACTTCATTCCAGGTTTCGGAAAGGCTGACAAAGGATTCAACCTTGATTTTACGTATTCTGTTTATTACAATATTCCGTGGGATTTTCGCAAGCGGAACGGCCCAAAGGCGAAAATTAAAAAATAAACAGATATTCTTCCGGATTAAAACTTTTTAGCGGCTTATTCGTTTTATAATAAAATTGAAAATCAAAACAATAAGTCATGACCAACAGAAGAATGTTTTTAAAATCGCTTGCCGGGGCAACCGCCGGCCTGACACTGGCAGTTAAAACACAAGCTGCAAATAACGAAAGCGACCGACTTGGGGAAGTACTTCCAAAACGAAAACTTGGCCGAACAAATCAATACGTAACCATGCTTGGAACTGGTGGCTACCACGTTGGCTGGACCACTGAGCGCGATGCCCAGGAAGTTATTGAAGCAGCACTTGAAGGCGGTGTACGTTTTTTCGATACCGCCGAAAGTTATGGCAACGGAACCAGCGAAACACGCTATGGCAAATACCTTACCCCAAAATACCGTGATCTTATTTTCCTGATGAGCAAATCGACAGGAAAGGATGCAAAAACAGTAAGGGAACATTTGGAAGCAACGCTTCGAAGACTTAAAACAGATCAGCTCGATCTTTATCAGGTACATGCCATTTCCACTCCGGATGATGTTGATAGCAGGATTCAACTTGGCGTACTCGATGTTTTGCTGAAAGCCAAAGAAGAAGGAAAAATCAAATACCTGGGATTTACTGGTCACCAGAATCCGTTTGCACATGCCCGAATGCTTGAAAAGACCAAGGAAAGCGATATTTTCGACACTGTTTTAATGCCCGTAAACGTGCTCGATCAAACTTATTTCAGCTTTACCAAAAATGTATTGCCCACAGCATTGGACCGAAACATGGGAATTCTTGCCATAAAATCTTTGGCCGATGGAAGGTTTTTTGCAAAGAAAGAAGAAGCTGGCTGGACATCGGCCGATCCGCTCATCCCAAATTACCTGAGCATCAAGGAAGCAATGCATTTTGTGTGGTCGCTTCCTGTTTCCGTTTTAATTTCAGGAAACGAAAACGCAACTTTTATGCGCGAAAAAATTGCACTTGCACGGTCTTTCTCTAAACTTTCAGAGGAACAAAGAGCAGCATTGATTGATAAGGTAAGCAATATTGCACTTACAGGTAAATTAGAATATTATAAAAGGAAGGAAGCCTGAAAACGAAGGGTATCTGAAAAAGTGTTCAGTCGCACTATTCAGTAAAAAAAGCATAAGTTGAAAGTATTCTGGAGATCAACCAAAACAAAAATGACCGGCAATGCCGGTCATTTTTGTTTATCGTAAATCTAATAAAAGAGATGCCTATTTTGTTTTTGCAGCTCCGCAGCAAGATTTTTTTGCATCTGCAGGACATTCTTTTGCTTTTGCACAGTCAGCCTTTTGTTCTGTCTTTTCAGTTTTCTTTGGTTCTTTTTCTTTGGTCGCAGCTGAAACAGTTGAAGCTGTCAAACTCATAGTGAAAACAACCGCTAAAATCAATGCTAATTTTTTCATGTTTTATATATTTTATTGGTTAATGATAAATTCAGGTGCAATTTATGCACTTTCAATTGATCTTCAACAGTCATTAACAATTATTTAGAATTACTGCACATAAAAACTTTGAAATAAAAATGACCAGCAGGGCCGGTCATTTTCGTTTATCTTAAAATTACAAAGCAAATTATTTCTTTTCAGCTGGTTTTTCAGCTTTTTTCTCGCCACTGCAATCTTTTTTGTCTTTGCTGCAGCATTCTTTCTTTTTTGCATCATCTTTAACAGTTGAAGCAGTTACTGCTGAAGTAGCCAATCCCATTGTGAAAGCCACTGCTAATACCATTGCTAATTTTTTCATGTTGTCTAATTTTAATTGTTAATATTAAATTCTTCGGCAAGCTATGAAGATTTAAATTAACTGCAAAGAGCGTTAACAATTATTTAGAATAATTCTAAATAAGGAATTTAGAGTATCATCACCCAACTAATCGACAAACAGCTTTTAGACGTTTTAAGTCATTCAATTTCTATACATTAATCAATTCAGAATTCAATTAGCAGTAAACATCATGTTTGCCTTTTTTAACTTTTTCGAGCAAAATGATAGCACGTTCACGGGCAATTCCTTCCATCGAATCAATCACATCGTCAATCAGGTCTTCGCCAATCAGGCGTGTTTCGTAGGAAGCGTAATCCATCAGGTATTCCATAAAGGTTGAAATGGCATTTGGACCGCAGTGATTTTTAATATCGCCTGGTTTGGCTCGGTCCATAAAATCCTGGCCAGTCCTGCCCAGCCTGTAACAACCGGTGCAGAAAGATGGAATGTAACCCATTTCGGCCACATCGCGAATCACCTCATCGAGTTCGCGGTGGTCGCCCAAGCAAAACTGACTGCCGTCGTCCTCGTGCAGCGAATCGGTGTATCCGCCAGGATTGGTGCGGCTTCCGGCTGAAATTTGTGATACCCCAAGCGCAAATGTTTCGCGTCGCATCTGGGCTGTTTCGCGGGTTGACATGATGATTCCGGTGTACGGAACAGCCAGCCTGAGAATGGCGACAATCTTGCGGAAATCGAGATCGGCCACCGCAAAAGGCGGATGTGATGCGATGTCGGATCCGGTAGCAGGTTCAAGTCGTGGAACGCTGATGGTGTGCGGCCCCACTCCAAAAACCCTTTCAAGCTCGCGGATGTGCTGCATCAGGGCAAGTAATTCGAAACGAAAATTGTATAAACCGAAAAGGACACCGATCCCAACATCGTCAATTCCTGCTTCCATCGCACGGTGAAGCGCGGTTACCCGGTAATCGTAATCTTTCTTTTTTCCACCGGTGTGCACATTGTGGTATGTTTCGTGGTGGTATGTTTCCTGAAAAAGCTGGAAGGTTCCAATTTTTGCATCGTGCAACAGTTTAAATTCAGGAATATCGAGTGGGGCTATGTTTACATTTACTCTCCGAATCTCTCCATTCCCTACTTTGGCCTGATAGACCGAAGCGATCGAGTCGATCACATACTGAAAACCCTGTTTGGGATACGATTCGCCTGCAACCAGCAGAACACGTTTATGACCTTGTTTCACAAGGATTTCAGCTTCGCGCCTGATTTCGTCCTGAGTGAGTGAACGACGGACGATTTCTTTATTTTTAGCCCTAAAAGCGCAATAGCTGCATTCGTTGGCGCAAAGATTGGAAATATAAAGCGGGGCAAAAATGACCAGGCGTTTCCCGTAAATTTTTTCTTTGATGTGATTTGCTTCCTCAAAAAGTTCGAATAATTGCATCGGATCGCTGATGTTTGAAAGAACGGCCACATCTTCCAAATCAAGCCCCTTCATTTCTTTTGCTTTGTCGAGTACATAACGAACTTTCGCAGGATCCGGCTTTTTATGTTGTTCCAAAATCCGTGCGATTTCGTCTTCGTCTATAAATGATTTCATGAGAAAATAGTTCTAATTTACAGATCAAAGGTACAATACGAACTTCAAAAATGAATGATAAATATTTCAATTATTGTGATATACTTGCATTCGATTTGCACCACAAAATTTCCAATTCCTTATGCACGAAATCCTGATCAGAAATATTTCCATTGCCAGCGTTTCGCTCCTTAATTTGGCCATTACGATCTGGTATTGCTGGCTAACCTACAAACAAAAGATAAAACCGGCACTGGCGATGTGGATATTTTTCACCATTGCAGTCGCTATAAGCCTTGCAACTTATATGGAATCAGAAAATTTCAGTTTATTCGATAATATTCTGAACACCACCGATCTTGCCCTGACTGCCATTGTTTCCATCGCCATTTATCTTTTCGGCGACCACTCAACGCGCTTTAGCCGGTTCGACAAAGCTTGTCTCATTGCAGTGTTGGTAATTGTACTTTTCTGGTTTATCACCAAAAATCATTTTTTAACCCATGCGCTAACACAGGGAATTCTGGTAATTGCCTATTTCCCGGTGCTCAGCCGTTTGTGGAAAACCAAGAAAAACAGAGAATCGTTCCTGATTTGGACAGGCATGTTGCTGGCCCCGCTGCTGTCTTTGTTGTCAAGCAAAGGGATGCTGGCGACCATTTATTCTGTTAGGGCAATTGTTTGTATCTCGGTGTTGATGTTGCTCATGTTACGGGTTGAATACATAACAAAAAAACAATTTGTGAGAGACCAAAATTAACCTAAATTTGTGCAACACTCTCTAAAATGACCTTTGATATGACAACTCAAAAAACCGTTGGTGAAAAAATCAAACAAATTCGCGAAATAAAAAAAGTTAGCCTTGAAGAGTTGGCCGAACGGAGCGGAATGGAAATCGCAATGGTGCAGATGATAGAACAGGAAAGGAATATTCCGTCATTGGCTCCCCTGATTAAAATTGCCCGTGCGTTGGGTGTACGCCTTGGCACTTTTCTCGACGACAGTAATTCATACGGTCCGGTGGTGGTGCGTTCAGGCGAATACCAAAAGGGAGTTCGGTTTACCTCGCAAGCAAGCGAATCACGTGAACATCTGAATTTCTTCTCACTGGCATTCGACAAAGCGGGTAGAAACATGGAGCCATTTATTATCGACATTGAGCCCGGTCTTCAATCAGATTATATGCTTTCGTCGCACGAAGGCGAAGAATTTATTTATGTTCTCGAAGGTTCGGTTGAAATCAACTATGGAAAAGAAATTTACAAGCTTGCACAAGGCGACAGTATTTATCTTGATTCAATTGTGCTGCACAATGTACATGCCGGAAACAACCAGTCAGCCAGGATTCTGGCTGTTGTTTATGCTCCATTTTAATCTTCATTCCTGAAAACCTGATTTCATGCAACTACTTGATTATACGCTGGGCGAATTACTTGAAAAGTATGCCATTGAAGCTCCCGACAGGGAATTCATGGTTTATACCGACCGGAATTTACGTTTTACTTATTCACAGTTTAACGAAAGGGTTGACCAGCTTGCCAAGGGATTGCTTTACATTGGGGTAGGGCCGGAAGATAAAGTGGGAATCTGGGCTAACAATGTGCCCGACTGGCTCACCTTTATGTTTGCCACCGCTAAGATCGGCGCAATACTGGTTACCATCAATACCAGCTATAAATCCACAGAGTTGGAGTACCTGCTCAAGGATGCCGACATTCACACACTTTGCATGGTGGACGGATTCCGTGACAGCGATTATGTGAGCATGATGTTCGACCTGGTTCCTGAATTGAAAAACAGTCAGCGTGGCAATCTGAAAAGCGAAAAATTTCCGATGCTTCAAAATGTAATTTTCATTGGGCCACAAAAGCACCGTGGAATGTACAATACTGCTGAACTCATTTTGCTTGGCAGTCACATCGACGATTTCGAGCTGGAGCAGATCAAGGAAAATATTACCTGCCACGACGTTGTGGGTATGCAATATACTTCAGGAACTACGGGCTTCCCCAAAGGTGTGATGCTGACCCACCACAACATTTTAAACAACGGATTTGCTGCCGGCGAATGTATGAAATTCACCCACAAGGAACGATTGCTGGTTTGTGTGCCACTGTTCCACTGTTTCGGCTGCGTACTGGCACTTTGTGCGGTTATTACCCATGGTGCGACAATGGTAATGGTCGAAAATTTCGATCCGCTGATGGTATTGGCTTCCGTAGAAAAGGAAAAATGTACCGCATTGCACGGAGTACCGACCATGTTTATTGCTGAATTGAACCACCCGATGTTCAGCATGTTCGATCTGAGTTCGCTGCGTACCGGAATCATGGCCGGCTCCCTCTGCCCCATCGAAACCATGAACCAGGTGATGCAGAAAATGAATATGAAGGACGTTATCATCGTTTATGGCTTAACCGAGACTTCGCCGGGAATGACCGCCACCAGAACCCATAATTCTCCAGAAGTTCGGGCAACCACCGTAGGTTTTGAATTCCCCAATGTGGAAGTCAAAATAGTAAATCCTGAAACGGGAGTGGAGTGTCCGGTGGGAGAGCAGGGCGAAATTTGCTGCCGTGGTTATAACCTGATGAAAGGCTATTACAAAAATCCGGAGGCAACTGCCAAGGTAATCGACAAAGACGGCTGGCTCCATTCTGGTGATATTGCAGTAAAGACAACCGATGGATTCTACCGCATCACAGGTCGTATAAAAGACATGATTATCCGTGGTGGAGAAAATATCTATCCCCGGGAAATTGAAAACTTTATATACAACATGCCTGAAGTGGAAGCTGTTGAAGTGGTGGGCGTACCTAGCAAAAAATACGGCGAACAGGTTGGCGCTTTTATCAAACTTAAAGCAGGTCAGGAATTAACAGAAGAAGCCGTTCAGGAATTCTGCCGTGGTAGAATTGCACGATATAAAATTCCGCAGTATATTTTCTTCGTCGATGAATTTCCGATGACTACCAGCGGGAAAATCCAAAAATACAAACTACGGGAATTAAGCCTCGAATTACTTGTAAACAAAGGGATTGAGGTGATTTGACAGTTGAATTTTTATTTCTGAAAAAATTCAAAAAAAGTCCGAAGCGTCATGCTCCGGACTTTTTTTATGGTTTAACAAACCAAATTACATTTTATAATACTGCTCCCAACCTTTGCGCGGCGGAGCTCCAACCAACATCTGATTTGCCAGCTTATTATTGGTGATTTGTTTCTTTTCGCGGTCGAAAACAATTTTGGTATTCAATTGCTGCGCCAAAACGCCAAGGTTGAAAACCTGACTCAAAGGACCGGCGATTTCAAATGGCGAACGGGTTTTCTCTTCCCCTTTTACTGCTTTCAGGAAGTTCGCATAATGGTTCGACGGACTCTTTGGCACTTCAGGCAATTTCGATTCCATTTCTTTGGCCTTTTCAGCAGGAATGATAGACAGGGTAGAACCATGTGATCCTCCCTTAAATATCAGGTCTTTGCTGTAAATTTCCTTGCCCGGATTTAGTTTTGCAGGTTGTATTTTACCAACGCTTGTTGGCGGAATATTCGGATCAAGTTCTGAAGTGCCAAATCCTTCAGGAACCTGCGGAACATTGTTTACGCCATCGTGCCACATAATTTCAAGCGGAGGCATGTTGCCACGTTTTGGGAATTTAAACGACAGGGTTGACGACATCGGGAAAAAGAAGGGATTGTGGCCTTCGAGTTTCAGCGGATCAACTTCGTAAGGCAAGCCCAGATTCAGAAATTCATGGGCTGTATCGATAATGTGAGCGCCCCAGTCGCCCAATGCACCCATACCGAAATCGTACCAGCAGCGCCATTGTCCGTTGATAAAGTCTTTGTTGTAATCGTGCTCTTTAACCGCCGAATGCCAGGTATCCCAGTCCAATGTTTCCGGAATTGGTTCGGCATTTGGAAATTTGGTCATTTTCGTATCCCATCCGTGCCAGCGGCGTGCAGAGTTCATATGTGCAGTAATCGCAGTTACATCTTTAATAATTCCGGCTTCAGTCCAGGCTTTAAACTGAAAATAATTACCTTCCGAATGTCCCTGATTTCCCATTTGGGTAACCACCTTGTATTTATCGGCAGCTTTTATCATCAGTTCAACTTCGTTGAAAGTGCGACCCATCGGTTTTTCAACATATACAGGTTTCCCAAGCGACATGGCCAACATGCTGATCGGGAAATGTGAATGATCGGGAACTCCTACCAAAACAGCATCGATCTGATTGGCCATTTTATCAAACATTTTCCTGAAATCCTGGAAACGTGGTACGTCCGGAAATTTTTCGAGTGCTTTCAATGTATGCGGTGCGCCCATGTCGGTATCGCAAAGCGCTACGATGTTGCATAATCCGGTATTGTACATCGAATTAATATCCGATCCACCCTGGTTACCAATACCGATGCAGGCAAGGTTTACACGTTCATTTGCAGCAGCCAATCCAGCAGTTGGGGCAGTAACGCCCGACATGGCTTTGGTAAGAATGGTAGGAAATACCATCATGGATGATAAGGCAGCAGCTTGTTTTAAAAACAACCTCCGCGATGCTTCATTTTGTTTTGTCATGAATAAATTTTATTAGTTGGTTTTCAAATTAATCATTTAACGCCGAAAGGTAAGAATTGAAAATTGAAAAACGAATTGGAGAAAAATAGAATCCAATAACAATTCACAAAATAGTTTCTATTTAATGAAACTTTGATGCGTGTATTTAATGCATTACAGACAAAAGTGAAACTTCAGGTAGAATTACCACACTTGAAAATAAATCTGGGGCAGTAATTTGTTCCATAAAATTTATTTTTAGACAGAGAAAGCCCCGTTTCCAAATGGAAACAGGGCTTTCAGTGAATTCAAAACTATGAGTTTTATTATTCTTTTATGAACAGAACCTTTACTGATTTTAAAGATTCATTGTCAATTACCCGCATAATATAGTTTCCATGAACCATTCCAACATTTGAAACATTCACCTGAACTTGTCCGCCTAAAACATCCACTTTGCTGTTTTTCATATAAGCACGACCTGTCATGTCAAATATTTCAATGGTCAGACTTCCTTCCGGCATTGATTGTACTTTCAGGTTGATTTTGCTGCGCACAGGATTTGGATAAAGGGTTACATTAAAGTCATTGGTAATAATGCTTGCGCTTTTCTTACCATCATCTTTCTTGTCGTCATCGTCGTCGTCCTTTTCTTTACATTTACCTTTGTGAATCTGGATGGATCCCTGATCAATTTTCTGAGCAGCTCTTGCAGCATCAACACTTCCAGCCTGATTATCGAATACGACGTTACCAGCCATATCCTTAATTACAATGCGGAAGTAATCAGATTTTTTCAAATTAACGACATCGCCATCAATTACAGAAGCTACGAAAGTGTAATTTCCTGAACCATTGATTGTACCAGTACCGCTAAAAATAGCCTGATCGTTGTTAACCATTAACCAGTTAATTACAGAGCTTCTAAATTCGAACTTGGTTTCTTTGATTTGGAATTTAATTTTGCTGTCGTGACCACCAATCGAATTCCCATCATACTTCAATTCAAACTCAAAAGTAGCTTTACTTATTAGGGTAGGTTTTGCCGGGTATGAACCAGGATTCAGATTAATCCAACCACCACCGGTAACATGTCCTGCACAAGGATTGAATACGACGGTATAACTGAATGTTTCTTCATCGGTTTTACCACAGGCGTCTTCGATTACAAGCTTTACATCATATAGGCCAGTTGTGGCATACACATGGTCTCCGGAGATGTCAGAAGTACCAATTACTCCTGAAGAAGTTGAACCATCTCCCCAATGCCAGGTTGCTACTACAACATTGTTGTCGGTAAAAGTAGCATTTGCAACTACAGCATCGCCTAACAATACCGGTATGCTAACTGTCAGCATATTAATCACTGGATTATTGTTGGTAACAGTAACGGTTTGGTTTGCCGAAGTTGCATTTCCATTCACATCGGTTGCAGTCCAGGTAACAGTGGTTGTACCTACCGGGAAGAAAGCAGGTGCATTGTTAACAATTGAGGCAATTGCACAATTGTCGGCAGCAGTTGCCAAGCCAATATTGATCACTGCCGCGCATACTCCCGGATCATTCAGTTGGGTGATGGAAGCAGGAACAACAAGTGATGGAGCAACATGATCTTCAACAGTAACCACGGCAGTTCCGGTCGAAACGTTTCCGTTCACATCGGTTACCGTTAAGGTAACTGTATTTGCGCCAACATTTGAGCAGTCGAATGAAGTAATGTCCAAAGCTAATGAAGCGATTCCGCAAGCATCGGTCGATCCGTTATCGATCATTTCGGGTGTGATTGTGGCCGCACCCAAAGCATCGAGCTGGATAGTGATGTCATGAGCCAAAGCAACTGGTGCAATGTTATCTTCTACTTCTACATTGACAGTTTGAGAAGAAGAATTCCCATTCACATCGGTAACAGTAAGGATCGTTTCGTTCACAACTCCGGTAAATAAAACAGGAGTGGTGAAGTAGACTATCTCGCTACCTGAGGTGTTCCAGTCTTGCTTCCAGATGTATCTGGCATTTGACGAAATTCCTGGTGTTGTACCCCAAATTGGACTGAAATTGGTTACACCAAGATCCCGGGGAGTTTCAGGATTAATTCCAAAAGCTGTTTGACTAAGCGTCCAGTTGGCTGCATTTGTCGTTAAGGTTTGCTGTCCGTTTACAAACTGAAAACTACCGGTAACACTAAAGTCACCAATAAACATTTCAGGTCCGCCAACATCTTCTGCTTTAATATGCAAATAATAGGTTTGACCGGGAATAAGGTTGGCAGTATAGCTGGTTACTTCAGGCCAGTTACCGTTTGATCCAAGTAATATCCCTGCATCGGTTGGGCTGGTTGATAAGTATATCCAGAATTGATTGTCAACGGTCATGGTTGCCGTTACAACTCCTGGAATATTTTCACCAATATTTGTGCAGCTAAAGTCGGTTCTTGTTAGAGCCATTGAAGCAATTCCACACTCGTCGGTTGAACCGTTATCGACCATAGCAGGTGTAAGAATTCCATTTCCATTTTCGTCAAGTTGTACAACAACATCCTGAGCAATAACAATAGGAGCAGTAATATCTTGAACAGTAACCACGGCAGTTCCGGTCGAAACGTTTCCGTTCACATCGGTTACCGTTAGGGTAACTGTGTTCGCGCCAACATTTGAACAATCGAAAGTGGTTTTATCCAAAGCCAGCGATGCAATCCCGCAGGCGTCAGACGATCCATTGTTGATTTGAACCGCGGTAACACTTGCCTGTCCATTGGCATCAAGCTGAATAGTTACATTTTGAGTAATCACAACTGGGGCAACATGATCTTCAACAGTAACCACGGCAGTTCCGGTCGAAACGTTTCCGTTCACATCGGTTACCGTTAAAGTAACTGTGTTTGCCCCAACATTACTGCAATTAAATGCAGTTTTTGAAACAACAATTGAAGCAATGCCACAATTATCGGTTGAACCGTTATTAATTTGAGCTGTAGTAATGGTCGCATTACCATTAGCATCTAATGGGACAGTGATATCATTAGCCAATGCAATAGGGTTTGTGTTGTCAATACCTAAATCGCAAAAACAATTAGCAGAAGCCATGTTGCTGGTACCAACTCCCTGTCCCTGGGCACTTGCCAGCACAGGAACGCCATTTAAATCTACCGATCCGGTTAACATCCCATTAGGAGCAGAATTTGGGTCAAGTCCCAAACCTCCTTCAATAGCATCGTAACAACCATCGTTATCGCTGTCAAGATCCAGGTAATCGGAAATTCCGTCGCCATCGGTATCACAAAAGGTAAAGAAATCAGCGCCAAATGCAAAATTAACCCAGTTCTCAAAGGTTAAATAGCTAAATGAAATACTCGAGAATGTACCATTCATTCTAACTATTGCATAACCTTCAGTACCCGTAATTTGTGTTGGTGAATTTTGAACAGTAGCAGACGACCATAACACTTGTACGGGGGCGCTAAAAGTAATAGGTACGGAAACGCCTGAATTACCTATGGAAGAGAATACCAAAACCGGATTAGTCATAGGACTGGCAAACGTTAAAGTATTTGTACTTGGATAGATATTTTGTATAGTCGGATTAGCATTAGGAACGTTATATGAAGCTGGGAAAATTCCATGATTATAAATGTAACTGGTTGAATTAACATTTACAGTAGAAGTATAGGTATATCCAATTCCATTAATTGTTCCTGTGGCTGTTGTTCCACTTATAGTTGGTGGATTTGACCAGAAAAAATTGGAGGTAGTACATTCGTTGGTATCCAAAATGCCATCATTGTCATCGTCTAAGTCGCAGGCATCAGGCACACCATCGTTATCGTTATCTGGTCCTGAAACGGTAACTGTCGCAGTAGCAGAGCTACTATTGCCTTTTGGATCAGTGGCTGTCAGCGTAACTGTATTTGCACCAAAATTTGAACAGTCGAAAGTTGTTTTATTTAATGTTATGGAAGCAATCCCGCAGGCATCAAATGAACCATTGTTTACTTGAGCAGGCGTAATTGAAGCATGACCGCTTCCATCCAACTGAACAGTGATATTCTGAGTCAGTACATTTGGTGAGGAAGTATCAGGTACACCAAGATATTGAGTTCCGGGAATTCCCGATAAAGTATGGGTTACCTGAGATCCGGGAAAATCATTATCAATAACTTGTAACTGAGTTGCATTACTAAAACCGTATGGTAAAACCAATGAAACATTCGTTGTAATACCGGTAGAATAATTATAAGGTCCATAGGCAATATTAGCACCCCCAGGATCAAGAACCAATGAAAATTTCCCATCACCAGTTATCGATCCACAGGATTGGTGGTTTACTGTAACCGTTACTGGCAAAGAATCATCAGTTGGATCACATTCGGTACCATTGGCATTGCCTGGCAACGAAACCGTATTTGACCATCCGGTAACCGGAAACGAAGTACATACTGGTGGCGGTGGCGGTGTGAAATTTCCGCTTCCACTTACGAGGTTATCCCAACATACATTTGTTGAATAGGGTTGAACATTGAGCGTAGTCCCCAAAAATGGGGTTTGAATAGTTGCATAACTCATTCTATACCCTGGAGAATTGTAATAAGAATTTTGAGCAAAAATTGTTGAGCTTAATCCTTCAATACTTCCTGAAAATCCTAGCTGAAGTGAATACTGAACACCATTAATTATGAGTCCTGAATTGCCAATTCCACACTCATTTAATCCGTGATAGGATTGGACGTACCAGATTAACGAACCATCCGTGTTTTGATTGACACGGATCTCCCAGACATGGGCCCGGGCTGTAAAAAAAGTAAATAGTACCAGTAAAAGTACAATACTGCTTTGTAAAAGTTTTTTCATAGATTTTTTAATTTAACTTTTTAGGATTACTTTTTAATAATATCGTGACTATGCTATTTAATAATTACGATTTTGGTAAATAATGTAAGTTCTGATTCATTTCTATTTCACTTAAGTTTTACAGAATGAATTCAGTCTAATTGCCAAGCTTATGGCAGGAAGAAATAAGATAATTGATGAATTCTGTGTCCGTAAGTTCTAAACAATGGGACAACAGTTGTTTAGTTTACCCGAGTAGAGTAAATCAAGTATTCCATGTTCAATTATTTCTAATTGAACATGAAAACAAACAGATGCTTGTAAAAGGAGATGCAATAGCAAAAAAGTAGATTCTTTTCATAGGACTTGGTTTTTAACATTAAAAATTAATTACTCGAACTTTATAATAGAAATTAAAATCTCATCACAAAAGACAGCAATAATAATTCTCACATTCAAATTCCAACTCACTTTATTGCGGATATAAAGATATAAAAATCTTTATATAATTACAAACAAAAATAAAAAAATAATAAAATAATTAAAAAACTATGATTCAATTTAAATAAAACCCTGATAATTTATTTTATCAGGGTTTTATTTTGAACTGTTTTCAGAATGGTAAGCTATGGTTTTCTAATGATTCAATAGATTATTTCTTCAGAGGAATCCGCGTAACTGTCAGCGAATTCGCATCCAAATTAAAAACTATTTTCTTTCCTGAAATTTTCAGCTTTCTTTCAATCGGAGCGACCAATTCAGGTTTTCCGATGCGGTTGTAAGCAGTCAAATCTTCATTTGTCAATACCTGAAGATTGATTTCACTGGCCGATATTTTACGTCCTTCCAGAGACAAATTCAGGCTTGCAGGTTTCTTTGCAACATTTACCAGTTTTACCACCAGTTCCGAAGTTTTTGAGTCGATGATTGCGCTTGCATATAAACTATACTGACCAGTCAGCGGCTTCCCGTCAACCAAAGCCGAAACGACATCGGTTCCTGCATTGGTCGAGAACATTTTTTGCACGTAATAATTCGGAGTTGCCACCACATGTTCGTTATCAAACCAAATCAAATCGGGGCGCCACTGCCATGCATT
>DAITNH010000110.1:0-15097 GCA_036834745.1 Prolixibacteraceae bacterium | reverse complement strand
TTTCACCGAATCGACCCTCAGGCCTTTAATCTGGTCTTTTGATGAATTATTGAAAAGCGCTGTCTGGTTGGCATATACTGTTTGATAATCGTGTGCCCGGGCTTTTAATGCGACTATGGTCAAAAGCAAAAAGAATAGGTGTTGAGTTTTCATATTTCAACGAATTTGTCGATGATTTATTGAGTTGGTTTTTTTTTTGATTGAGCTAATTTAACAAGTACTTTGCGGATAAAAAAATATATTCCCCCCCCCCCCATTTTAAAATTTTATCTATTTGTATATCAGTGACATAGGAAGATGTGTTACTTGACATGCAAAAATCTAATGTGAACAAGGGTTCCTTTATGTCATTTTTGGGAATATATTAAACAGGTATTGTTGCATTTTTATAAAATATAAAAGGATTCCTTCTCATGTTATAGAGATGAAATCCTTTTACGTTCTATTTTAAAATAAATTTCCTACCGGTTAAACCTCAACCTTTTCCCCTGGATTCCCGAAACAACATTTCCATTGGCATAAACCAAGTCGCCATTTACGAAAGTATGGGTTACCTGATGCGAGAATTCTGTTCCGTCGAAAGGCGACCAACCGCATTTGTACAGAATATTTTCAGGAGAAACCACCCACGATTGTGCCGGATTGTCCAACACCCATTTGCGCCAAATGTACTATTCTGCGTTATCGCCCAACAAACTCTGTTAACTTGATTTGTTGAACAAGGATTCCATCTCTTTTTGAAAGATGGAATCACTTGATGTTATCATTATTCTTTGATGATCACCTCTTCGGAATACTTCCCCGAGTCTGAAATCATACGCAGAATATAAATTCCATTTCGGAGTGAACTCGTGTCAATCCAATATGGATTAATGCCAGCTTTCAGACATTCCGTTTTTACCAATTCGCCTTTGACCGAGTACAATTCGAGGATAAAGCCTTCATCAATGTTTGAGGTTGGCTGAATAAACAGTTCGCCGGAAATCGGGTTGGGATAAACTTTTAATTCTTCTGTTGGATTTTCAATAATTATCGATGACGTGTAAAAACAGGTATTGTATTCAGGGTTTTGATAAACGAGTTGTCCGTTTTCAGAAAAGCAGAGCAAAAATGATAAAGCACCGAATTTCAATGAGCTTGTTTCACCTATACCTTCAATCCAAACTGTACTGTAAAATTTATCGCCGGAAACATGGTTTAGGTACCAATGTTTGCGCAGTTTACCGCCCAAGTTGATAGTTAATACTGAGTCAACTTTTAATGTGAAAATGCTTGGTTTAAAAGTGTCGCCACTAACTAAAGAAAAATCGTACATTAAACTTTCAGTACGGCTATTTAAATCTCGTTTGAATATCTTTTCTCCTTTTGTTTCTCTCCACAATCCATAAAGCTGCCAGATTACAGGAAATTCTTCAGTGGACATATAGAGTTTTGAATAAATGGTGTCGTTTATTATTGAATCGCCCTGAAACTTGTATGCTTCATTCCTATGTCCACAACAAGGTTCGGAATAAATTTTCACTCCAATTCTCCAGAGTTTGTTTTCAGCAATAAAATTTTGCGAAAACAGGTTACTGGAAAATGAAATACAGATAGCGATGAAAAAATACTTCATAATTGGTTTCATTTATTTATTATTGAATTGTACCACTGTTAAAGTTTAATATACCTCCAACTTCAACCGAAAATGTGGCATTGCCTTCCAGGTTAATGGTAGCTCCGCTAATTGTAAGATTGCCAGTGTTCTTTACAATTACATTACCACATTCAGTAGTAGTGTTCTGCCATGTTTCGGTAGTTGTTATTTGGTGATCGGGGAAAGTGTATGGCGAAGTGATTAGGATACAATTTCCATAAGCATCTAATGGCCCAAGATTAGGATTTGAATCATCACCGTCTTCCTGGTTTGTCGAACACGATGGGCAAGTTGAAGGTTTCGTCGATCCAATTCCCCAATTGTAATAACCATCCCCGTCATTATCGATACAAACCCGGTTGCTTTCGGAGTAATTAAGACTAGTAATAGGCGTATTAACTCCCCCAGTAATAGATAAATCTGTAACAACATTATTAAAAAAAATGTATTGATATCCTTCATGGCCATTCGGGTAACTATTTTTAAAAATCCAATATGTTTGACCAATTATAGGATCCTCTTGTTGAATAATAACATCTTCCCATTTATACACATAATTACCATAATAGATGCATCGTTTTATTGTGTCACCCGCTTGAATTACATTATATCCAACTATTGCCATTGCATGGCACCAATCTCCTTTGCAAATTGTTGATACAAGAGGACCTTTAAATATCAATGCATTTTTTATATTAGATTCTCCATATCCTACATAAAAGATTGATAAAAAGCCGATCTTTTCATTTGGGGATATACATTTATTTGAGCAGGGCTCCTGTGTTGCTGAATAAGGGAAACAGGCTTCGTTACTTACTGAATAATCTCTTATGTATGACAGTGAAACACTCGGATCAGAACAACCACTGCAACTCGCATTAGAACATGAAATTAATTCCTGCTCGGATAAATTAACATTTATATGCGAGTTAAAGTATAAACTAGTCATAATCTCTACAACTGCAATATTAGCAAATGCGCAACAGGCACCACAGACATCTCCTTGTAAACTAATTGGCGTCATCCAGTTTTGTCCATGACGGTTTCTCCAGTCAAATGATGCAGGATAAGTTAATGTTGCTGCAGATTTTAGTTTCATGTTTTCTGGATGGAAAGATTCAAAACTAAAAATTCCTTTTGAATAATATTCATACCCATCTGTTATAAAGTCATATCCTCCGCCAAAAAAGGTTTTCTTTTTTTCAAAAGGAAGAATGGATAATCCTGTCGTGTCTGCCAACCAAGTCTTTTCTTCCTTTGAATTGTTGTAATTAATTTTTGCTGATTTATAATTTTCGACTTGTTTCTTCGATTCATGTTTCAGTTTGACAAAACTGTATTTTTCATTGTCATTTAATTCTACATTAGAAATGTGGATTTGATTTAATTTTAATTCAGCATTTCGAACAATTACAATCAATTCAATTGGTTCTTCATTATTGAGCAATGAAGTTTCTTCACATACTTTATCGATAGAAAAATCAAGTTTATCAGCAATTAATGGATAAGCCTCATAAACCAGGTATTCATATGCCTTGGTTATAAGAATAATCCTAACAAGGCTTTTGCTATCGGTCAATTTGATTTTTCCACTTATTGCGAGTGATGAAAGAGTTTTTTGGTTTGATAACTCAATGCGTGAATCAGATGTATATTTCTCATCAACCCGAAAGTTGCTTGTTTCCGCTTTTTTCATTTTGAAAATTTCGTCACTTTGAGCGAAAGCACTAAAAGAAAAAAGGAGAATAACCATAATTAAGAATTTTGCTCTCATGATTTTTACTTATTTCGTTAAAATCATTCTTTTTGTATCCACTTCCTTGTCGTCAATAACAAGCGCATAGAGGTACATTCCCGGTACAAAGCTATTCCCGTTAAAAGTAACAGTTTGTTTGCCTTTTCCGTTTATACTAAACTGTTGCAATTGGGTTCCGTTCATGTTGTAAATATACAAAACTGAAGTACCAGATCCTTCAGGAATATAACAACCAATTTTGGTTTCGTTGCTAAACGGGTTGGGTATGTTCTGGTCTAAACTGGCTTGGGTTGCGGCTAAATCATTGGTTGTCCCGGTTGCTATTGAAGCGCTTTTCAGGCTTGATGAACCACAACATTTTTCCAACCCGCTCTCGAGGGCTGCAATTTGATCGTCCTTTTCATTTAGCGTTTGTTTCATTTTTTGTAACTGATCAATTATCATTGGGATAAATCCCTGATAATCGATCCCAAGGGTACCATCGGCACTGGTATATACCAAATCGGGATAAACAAGTTGTAAATCCTGGGCCAGAAATCCATAATGGTATTTATTGGCATCTTTGGATTCCGGGGTATTGTCGATTACAACTTTAGCTGTATCGGAAGCCGGTTTTTGTTCGCTCAATAATTCTTTGGGGCTTTTAAGCCTGTACTGTTTAGGCATAAGCTTGAAAATATTGTCAGAGGAATCGAGCATGGTTATGTCCTTTTTGATCCTTTCGTCCGAACCGGTAATTGTGCCGCTCGCTGCCCAGATCGATCCTGTTATTTTCACGTTGCCAACAAAATACCCTGCATATTGCACACTTGCAATTTTAAGATCAGCTGGTGGCCCAAAATAAGTACCAACTGTACCGAAAACCGAAGCGCCACTTTTGGTTCCCAAAAGATTACCAAAAACACCCAAGTTATAACCATCGGAACAATTACCAGCTATTCCTGTTACACCAATAGCCTGTCCGCTTTCGGCAGCAGTGCTACTATATACTGAGCCATAAACCCCACGATTGATTGAACCACCAGTACTATTGGTGACAGTGCCAAATATCCCATAAGCCGATTGGGTACTGACGCCCGATGGGGTACTGACACTAAGCCCGTTATAACCTGAAGTATTGGTAACCTGCAAAAAGAAAGACGAAGAAGGGTCTGTGCCAATACCAACCCTACCACTTGAATTGACTTTTACCTGTGAAAAGGCAGAAATAGAAATAAATAAAAAAAATGCGGTTAATTTAAATGTATTTGTTTTCATAGTTTTTAAATTTACGGTGAATGAAAAAGTTTATGTAGTAGCAAAAAAAGTCATGTCTCATGTTGTTGCAGTAAAATGCCGACCCGATGAAAGATGGAAAGATTCAACTATTTGGCCACACCGGCGGGTCGTACCCGGCAGATTTTGGAACTTCGGCAGGGAAATGGTATCCGGTGCGGCCTTTTAAACAAATTTGTTTATGGGCATAGCTGGTTGGTTTTTTTGTTGATTGAAGCTAATTTAACAAGTACTTTGCGGATAAAAAAATATATTTTACCCCCCCCCATTTTTTTAAATTATATATGTCTATATATCAGTCGAATAACACGATGTGTTACATGACATGCAAAAGATTAATGAGAACAAGGGTTACCTTTTGTCATATATGGGAATATATTAAATAGGTGTTGTTGCATTTTTTCTAAAATATAAAAGGATTCCTTCTCATGTTATAGAGATGAAACGAACATGCCGCTGGAAATTAGTTTAAAGGTGGCGGCACAAAAATACAATGAAGATTAATGTTCGAAGTGGATGCTTTCTGGCATGAGAGTTCCATCCGAACGCTCAAATAATCAACAAATTAATAACAATATTTTCGGATGAAATCCTTTTACGTTTTATTTTAAGATAAATTTTCTATCTGTTAAACTTCAACCTTTTCCCCCGTATTTCTAAAACAACATTTCCATCAGCATAAACCAAGTCGCCATTCACAAAAGTATGAGTTACCTGGTGCGAGAATTCTGTTCCATCGAAAGGAGACCAGCCGCACTTGTACAGAATATTTTCAGGAGAAACCACCCACGATTGTGCCGGATCAACCAACACCAAATCGGCATAATATCCTTCGCGGATATAGCCGCGTCGGTCGATGCGGAACAGGTCTGCCGGGGCGTGGCACATTTTTTCGATCACTTTTTCAATTGAGATCATTCCTTTCCGGCTCATTTCGAGCATTGCCACCAGTGAATGCTGTACCAGCGGGCCGCCAGATGGGGCTTTGAAATACGAATGTTCTTTTTCCTGAAGGGTGTGCGGGGCATGATCGGTAGCAACCACATCAATTTTGTCAGTTAGTAAAGCTTCCCAAAGTGCAGCTTTATCGGCAGCCGACTTGATGGCAGGGTTCCATTTTATAAAGTTCCCGTGTGTAATGTAATCGCTTTCGTCGAACCACAAATGATGTACACAAACTTCAGCGGTAATATGTTTTTGGGCAACTGGTCCCGGAGCAAAAAGTTTCATTTCATCAGCAGTTGAAATATGCAAAACATGCAGCCTGGTGCCGAATTTGGCAGCCAGTTCAACGGCTTTCGACGACGATTTGAAACATGCTTCAGCGCTTCTGATCTTCGGATGCGCTGAAATTGGCACATACTCACCGTATTTTTCGCGGTAGATGGTTGTGTTCAGGATGATTGTAGGCTCGTCCTCGCAATGCGTAGCTACCAGCAATTTGGTATTTTTAAATATTTCCGAAAGCACCTCTTCATTGTCAACCAGCATATTTCCGGTTGACGAACCCATGAATATTTTAATTCCACAAACATCGGAACCATTTGTTTTTAGCACTTCGTCCAGATTGTCGTTGGTGGCGCCCATGTAAAACGAATAGTTGGCAGCCGAAACTTCGGCAGCACGCTGGTATTTCAATTCGAGTATTTCCTGGGTTACCGCCTGAGGATTGGTATTGGGCATTTCCATGTACGAAGTCACTCCACCCGCAACGGCCGCCCTCGACTCGGTGGCAATTTCGCCTTTGTGTGTCAGGCCTGGTTCGCGAAAATGAACCTGGTCGTCGATGGTCCCCGGAATCAGGTATTTGCCCTTGGCATCAATCACTGTTGCTCCCTGTGCAAATTCATCCGGAATATTTTCGCCGGCAAATACTTTGGCAATCAACTCACCATCAATCAGTACAGCTCCGCTAAAAATCTGTCCTTCATTTATTATCCGGGCATTTTTAATGAGTGTCTTCATATTTTGTGTTTTTAAATTGCTTTTTCGTAATGGGTAAACCAACTTCTGATCTTCATTTTCAGGACGCCCCAAAGCGCTTCGTTAAAAATGCCACCGCTCATTTTCGATGCTCCCCGTGTGCGGTCTTTGAAAATGATGGGTACTTCAATTATTTTAAATCCGTGTTTCCATGTTTTAAACTTCATTTCAATCTGAAATCCATAGCCTTTCAGGCGTATATTATCGAAATCAATGGTTTCCAGCACCTTCCGGTGGTAACACTTAAAGCCGGCGGTGGTATCCATTATTTTCATCCTGGTAATGGTTCGTACATAAACCGATGCCATGTACGACATAATTACTCGTCCGAGCGGCCAGTTTATTACGTTAATTCCTGAAATATAGCGCGATCCGATTGCAAGACTGGCATTTTGTCCGGTACAGGCAGCGTACAATTTTTCCAGATATTTCGGATTGTGCGAAAAATCACAGTCCATTTCAAAAATATATTCGTACGGACGTTCCAATGCCCAATGAAATCCGGCCAGATATGCTTTTCCAAGTCCCTCTTTTTCTGCCCGTTTCAGTATATGAAGTTTGTCCGGAAATTCAGGAATAAGTCTATCTACAATTGCAGCGGTTCCATCCGGCGAATTATCGTCGATAATCAACACCTGAAAAGGTGTTTTCAACGAAAATACTTTTCGAATCATTCGCTCGACGTTCTCTTTTTCGTTGTAGGTTGGGATCAGTATCAGATTTTGATGCACGCTGATTTGTTTTAGATTTTGATACGAAAATACGTCTTTTTATGGATAGGATTCCTTATTCAGCAAATGTTTAACAATTATTAGAATATACCTGATCTGTTGGTTTTGCCAAAACTTATTCAGATCGTAATATTTCCTTGTTTTTCGGCTTTAATTAAACAACTACCTTTATGTCGTTTAAACAATCGAATGCCATGTATATAAAAAGTCTTCTACACTTCATTTTTTGCCTGATAATCAGTTCATCCTATGCACAACAGGCATCTCCAAATCTAAAAGTTGTTTCTTCCCCCTCCGGAAGTTTATATACGAAAATAGACAAATCAGGAAAAACAGTGATTCCCAATGGTCGTTTTTTAACTCCCTACGGAAAATCGGTCGAAGTGGCGCCACATCCTTTCGGATTGACACTGAGCGCCGATGGAAGCATTGCTGTAACTGCCAACTCCGGAACTTCGCCCATTTCTATTTCAATCATTAGAAACCTGAGATCCGACCATCCAACAGTTTTGCAGGTTCCTCCCGGTCCGGGCACCGATAAAGGTGTGCTGGCATCTGTTTTTATGGGTTTGGCTGTTTCTCCTGATAATAAAATAGTTTATGTGGCAGGCGGTCAGGAGAATAAAATCTACCTCTTTTCTGTCAATTCAGGAGAAAGATTGGATTCGATCGACTGTTCGGTTTCTGAAAACGGCAAGCCAACTCCGGATGGCTACATCGGCGACATGAAATTGAGCAAAGATGGCCGGTACCTTTATGCAGTCGATCAGATGTTGTTTCGGCTGATTATAATTGACACACAGCAGAAGAAAATTATTGCAAGTGCCAAAACCGGAAGATATCCATTTGGCGTAATCCTCTCGCGCGACGGGCAAAAGGTATATGTTGCAAACGTGGGAATGTTCGAATACAGCAAAATAGGCAACATTGAGGCCGAAAAAGATTATAAGAATGCGTTGGATTTTCCGGCTTTTGGATTTGGTACCGAAGAAATGAAAAAAGGAACCCGGATTGGTTCTCTGGATGTTCCGGGGCTGGGTGATCCGAATGTTCCCGAATCGTTTTCGGTTTGGTCGTTTTTAGTAAAAAATCCTGCAAAACCCGAAATTCAGGCAAAAATAAAAACCGGTGTTTTGGTAGGCGAAACCATCGAAGGTATTCCTGCAGTTGGCGGATCGAGTCCCAATTCGCTGGCAATGACTGATCAGTATGTTTTTGTTAGCAACGGAACCAATGATAATATTTCAGTGATCGACATTGTTCACGACACCATTGCAACCGAAATCCCACTCAAATTGCATTCTGCGGTAAAACAATTTCGCGGTGTAATTCCTTTTGGGCTAGCCATTTCGCCCGATCAGAAAAGATTGTACGTGGCAGAAGCGGGAGTAAATGCAATTGGAGTGATTGATGTTCCAACGCTGAAAGTCATCGGGCATATTCCGGCAGGATGGTTTCCATCAAAGTTGGAAGTTACTCCTGATGGAAAAACGCTGGTGGTGAGCAATGCAAAAGGTTTCGGAAGCGGCCCCAACGGTGGAAAAGATTTTCAGGAAGGAAAAGCAGGAAGTTACATTGGCAACCTGATGAAAGGTTCTGTTTCGGTGCTGGAAATTCCTTCAGATAAAAAACTGGCAACATTGACCAAACAGGTAATCATGAACAATTACAAAATTGAAAACTACAGGAAAGTAAAAAAACAAAGGGAAGGCAATCCGATTCCGGTTTTTGGCGGCGAGAAGGAATCGCCGATTAAATACCTGGTTTTTATCTCGAAGGAAAATCGAACATACGATGAGGTTTTCGGGAAAGATGAAAAAGGGAAAGGAGATGCGACGATTGCGCGTTACGGGCACGGCGCTACTTTTACCAACCGTAATAAATCGCTGAAAGTTGAAAATGTAACAGTAATGCCGAATCATCTGAAATTGGTCAGGGCGTTCGCAATGTCTGACAATTTTTATGTCGATTCGGATGTTTCGGCCGATGGACATCGCTGGTTGGTGAATACCTATCCGAACGAGTGGGTTGAATCGGCAGTAGCTGCAAGTTACGGAGGCAACAGGGAATACAAAGCCAGTTCGAAAGCGCCGGGAAGCCTGGCGATGAACGGATCGGCCGGGGCAATTTATCCTGAAGATTACAACGAAGCCGGATCGATGTGGGATCACCTCGAGCGAAATAAGGTGGAATTTTATAATTTCGGATTTGGAACCATGTTCGAACCTGCCTTTTACGATAACTCATTCAAGTATTCAGGAATAAAACAATATGTGAATTATCCGGTTCCGTTGCCCATGTTTTCCCGAACCTCAAAAATGTACCCAACATACAATATGGCTATTCCCGATCAGTTCCGTATTCACCAGTTTATAAAGGAGTTTGACGAAAAATGGATAAAACCGGGTACAGAAATGCCATCCATTGTCACGGTAATTATCCCGAACGATCATGGGGCAGGCGAGCGCCCCGAAGCTGGTTATCCCTTCAGGGAAAGCTACATGGCCGATAATGACCTGGCGGTGGGACGAATCGTTGAATATTTATCGCACACACCTTTCTGGAAAAATATGGCCATCGTAATTACTGAAGATGATGCCCAAAACGGAGTCGATCATATTGACGCTCACCGCAGTGTATTGATGGTTATTTCACCATTTACCAAAAGAAATTACGTATCGAAAATGCATTACAGCTTCGGAAGTATTTTTAAAACTTTCTGGAATGTTCTGGGAATGCCGTATCTCAATCAGTACGATGCTGCCGCCAATGATTTTGCCGATTTTTTTAAGGCTACTCCTGATTTCACGCCATACAATGCGGTACCGGTTGATGTACGTATTTTTGACCCAAAAAAAGCATTGACTCCGCTGGACGAAAATTTCGATTGGGAGGCCGTGAAAGAAACGCCACTGATTGACGATGTAAACGATATGCAGGACGATCAGAAAGAAAAGAAGGAATACCGGCTGGAAGACCAGAAAAGGAAATAACGACTTGGTATAGAGAAAGGTTTGCTATTTTTCTTAAATTTGTAAAAAGCAACCAAATGGAAAATTTAGAAATTGAAAACATTGGTGATCAGATGATATTGAAGCTTAACAAGAAGGGCTTTGATAAAAATTATTTGATTGCACTGGTTAAACGGCTTCAAATGGAGAGTTTATCCCAAAAATCAGGTTTTGATGCCGAAATTTTAAATATCGCAGAGGAGATAAATCAGGATTGGTGGAACGAGAATAGAGAAGCTTTTCTTAAAGACGTAAAGAAATGATTCCCAATTCTGTTGTGGTTGATACCAATTTGATTTTTTCAGCCTTAATTCCCAGAGCATCTCAAATCAGGGAACTTTTTTTTGAAAATAAGTTAACTTTTTATTCTCCCAATTTTCTGATTACAGAAATATATAAGCACAAAGACAAATTACTCAAAAACTCAAAGCTTACTGAATCAGAGTTCTATCTGTATTTTAATGGGATTATTGAGCGGATAAAGTTTATTCCAATAGATTTTATTGGCATCGAAAGCCGGCAGAAGGCCTATGATTTATGTCGCGATGTAGATATCAAAGACACTCCCTTTGTTGCATTATCTATTGAACTGGATATTCCAATTTGGACAGGAGATAAGAAATTAAAAGATGGATTAAAGTTAAAAGGATTCAATAATTTCTTCAATCAATAGGAACGTAAATCTCAGTTTCACAGAAATTGCGACTGTATTTCATGATTACCAATACCCCCAATTTCCTTACCTATTTTTTTCATGTAGCTTGTTTCTTTTATTATTCATAATTTAAATTGTCGCAACCCTGTCAAACGAAAGACCAATTCATTCGCTTTTTTATTTTCGTTTGAGTAAACCTCATGATTATCCTCCAATTTAAAACTTTCCATTTTTTTTGTTTAACAAATCGTTTACAAACATTAACAACTGTTTGCCGGAGCTCATTAAACTTTACTGATTCCGGCTTGTCTGAAAGGTATTGAATTTTGAAAACATACTATAAAAAAATATTGAAGATGAAGAATTTAATGATTTTGCTGTTATTATTACTATCAGCAGCAGGCACAGTTTTTTCGCAGGTACCCCCTGCAGCAAATGCAGGTGCGATGAGCGCCGTTCAGAAGAATGGAAAAATAAAAGGAAAAATTATTGATGCTGATAGCAAAGCACCCATGGAATATGCCAACATAGCCATCTTTCGTAAAGACGACTCTAAGCTAGTTACAGGAGGAATGGCCAACGCAGAAGGAGTATTTGAAATCAGTGATTTGCCAATGGGCGCTTATTATGTGGAAGCCAATTTTATCGGTTTCGAAAAAACAAAGGTCAGCGATGTGAAGATTATTCCTCATGCAACTACCGTTGACATGGGAACGATTGAACTGGAAGTTTCGAGACAGGAAATCGGAGCTGTTGAAGTGGTTGCAGAACGAAACCGGATAGAGTATAAAATTGATAAAAAAGTGATTAACGTTACCAACGACATCAACGCCGCGGGAGGAACAGCAGTTACAGTACTCGAAAATACCCCTTCGGTTGAAGTGGATATCGACGGAAATGTGAGCCTTCGCGGATCTTCAAGTTTTACCGTTTTGATCGATGGTCGCCCAAGCGTGTTAAGCGGAAGCGATGCATTGAGACAAATCCCGTCATCGGCCATTCAGAATATCGAAATCATTACCAACCCATCGGTAAAATACGATCCTGATGGAATGGCTGGTATCATTAATATCGTAATGAAGAAAAACATCCTTTCAGGATTTAACGGGATTATTAACGTGAATGCCGGAACTGGCAAGAAATACGGAACCGATTTGACACTGAATTATAAAACAAAAAAGTACAACCTTTTCTTCGGTGCCAACTGGAACGACAATACCGACGAAGGTTCGATGAAATCGACCAGGGAAACTTACATAAATGATACCACCACTTACCTTACCATGGAAGGAAAACGTGATCAAAACAGAGGTGGACAGCAGCTTAAAGGTGGATTTGATTATTTTCTGAGCGATAATACTTCGGTAACTGTTTCAGGGGAAATCGGAAAATATAATTTTGGTGGCGAAGGTGGCGGAAAAATGCGTGAATATCAGGATCCGGGCGATTTCGACCTATACACCATTCAGGAAAATATTTCTTCACGGGAGGGAAACTATGGAAGCGCAACAGCGAGTTTTCTATCTAAATTCAACGAGGCCGGAACCCACAAACTTGAAGGTTCTTTTAATTACCGCAACCGCGATGGACTTTCGTATGAAAATATCGGTGAGTACGTTTCTGATGCAAGCTACCTTCAAAGGAAGGAAGCACTATCTCAGGTCAGGACCACCGAAGACGATAATTCGGACGATTACCGCCTGAAAATTGATTATACCCTGCCACTCAAAGAGGGAGCAAAATTTGAAACCGGTATTCAAAGCCGGGTGGAACGTGAAACAGAAATTTTTAATTTTAAAAACTTCGACATCAATGATCCAAAATATACCAGCGATATGGATTTCAAGGAAGATATTCACTCCATTTATTCAACTTTCTCCGGAAATGTAAAAGCCATTCAGTACATGCTTGGGTTGAGGGGCGAATACACCAAACGTTCCATCGATCATTCAAGTGCAACCACTCCATACACACTCGACCGTTTTGATTATTTCCCATCGGCCCACTTTTCTTATGAATTGGTTGATAAAAGCCAGTTTATGACCAGTTATTCCAGACGCATCAATCGTCCGGATGGCCGCGATCTCGATCCGTTCCCGAATTACATGAACCAATACACGATTCGTATTGGTAATCCCGACCTGAAGCCGGAATATACCGACTCTTATGAGTTCAGCTACATGAAAAAATTTGGTAATTCGTTTGTTTCACTCGAAACTTTTTACCGCACGACCAACGATTTGATGACCCGTGTTCAGAAGTTGAGAGAGGATGGTATTTTTGAGATGAGCACCCAAAACCTGAACCGCGACCATTCACTGGGTGGTGAATTGATGGGGAACATCAATATTACAAAATGGTTGCTGGTGAACACCAGTTTGAGCATTTACAATTACAAACTTCAGGGCGAAGTGCTGGGAAAATCCGTTGACAGACAAAGTACAAACTACTCGGGACGATTGAATACTACCATCAAATTCTCAGGTGACAGCCGGATGCAATTGACCGGTTTCTACCGCGGCCCATCGGTTTCAGCCCAGGGTGATCAGAAATCAATGATATTTACCAATTTGTCGTACCGTCATGATTTCATGAAAAAGAAACTCACGGCAACATTCAGCGTACGAGATGTTTTGGGAACTGCGAAATTTGAAGGAACTTCGTTTGGAGACGATTTCAAATCCACTTTCAGAATGCAGCGCGAACCACGTGTGCTGATGCTCACTTTAAGCTATAAGATAAACAATTATAAAATGGACAGACAAGCTCCTTCAGAACAACAAGGTGAAGGAGGAGGAGAGGAAATGTTCTAAATGAGAAACTGAATTTTTAACGCAAATTCAAAAAGCGGAATCCGGGAGACTGGGTTCCGCTTTATGCATTTTAGAGGCTAAAATCCTGAAGGAATACAAATCATAAAAAAAGCTGCCCTTTTGGGACAGCCTTTTTGAGAAATGATGATAGTTGAAAAATTACAATGTAGGTTCTCCCGGAGTCCAATCGCATGGAGTTAATTCTCCTGTTTGCAAAGCATCCAGAATGCGGATAATTTCTTTAACATTTCTGCCAACGTTCAGTCCGTTTACTGATACATGCTGAATGGTTCCTTCAGGGTCGATGATAAACGTTGCACGATAGGCAATTTTATTTACAGGTTCCAGAATTCCGAGTTCTTCTGAAAGTGATTTGCTGGTGTCGGCCAGCATTGGGAATTTCAATCCTTTCAGTCCGGCATGGTTGTTACGCCATGCAAGGTGCACAAATTGCGAATCGATTGAAGCGCCTACCACATTGGTATCACGTTTTGCAAATTCTTCGAAATGGTCGTTAAACGAAACAATTTCTGTAGGGCAAACGAAAGTAAAATCGAGTGGCCACCAGAAAAATACTGTCCATTTGCCTGCAATGTCGGCGTTGGAAATAGTTTTAAACTCTTTGCCCATTTCGAGCGAAACCACTGCTTCTTTGCTGTAATTTGGGAATTTTCTCCGATAGTTTTCATGTAATACGTATTATTTAATGTGAAATTCTTAAAAATTATAGACAAATATAAGCCTTGATTGTTCGTCAGTCAAATCGAATTTTTCAATATTGAATAGACAAAAACTATCCGAAAAAATTCATTTACTTGATTTTACAGTAAAGTGTATTATTTACGCTTATTGGAACGATTCCGGGCTTTCAATAAAAATAAAAAGTTGGAACTTTCAGCTTGGAGATTCTGGAAGATAATTTTACCTTTAGATGTTTTTTTGAACAAACATAAATCATTTCATTCAATACCTAAATTCTAATTAAATTTTAACCAATGGAAAACAAGTTTAGCAGAAGATCATTTATTACAACAAGTGCAACTGCCGCTGCTGCCATTACCATTCTTCCGAGCAATGTTGTGTCGGGTATGGGATACAAAGCGCCAAGTGACAAATTAAATATCGCAGTTGTCGGAATTGGCGGTATGGGTAATAGTAATTTAAAAGCAGTAAAAGCTACCGAAAACATTGTAGCTCTTTGCGATGTGGACTGGAAATATGCAGCCCCTGTCTTTGA
>DAITNH010000109.1:0-15116 GCA_036834745.1 Prolixibacteraceae bacterium | reverse complement strand
CCGCACCAACGCCAATGCACGGGTAACCAATATTCTGAAAAGGGTATTTGGAAGCTAAAACAACCTTCCCTGCCATGTATTTCTTTCTTGCAGAAGCTTTTCCAGTCTGGCAGTAAATTCAAAGTTTTTCAGTCCCCAGCGCGGAGCAACCAACAGTTCGTCGGGAGCTTCACTTACAAACCGTTCAACTACGATGTCAGGATTCAGCAATTCAAGATATTTAACAACCAATTCCAAATAGCCTACAACAGTAAACATCGGGAACTGCTCCGGATCTTGAAGGTATTCTCGGTACATCTGGGTTCCGTTATGAATCTGCAACTGATGCAATTTCAGGTTTTCGACAGGCAAACTGGAAATCACTCTTGCCTGATCCAACCAATCTGCTTCCGTTTCTCCGGGCAAACCCAGAATCAGGTGCGCGCAATTGTGGATTTTTCTCCGGGCGGTTTCTTCCAGTGCCCAAACCGACTCCTCAAACGAATGTCCCCGGTTCATCTTGTCAAGACTTGAATTCAGATGCGATTCAATCCCGAATTCAACCATGATGTAATGTTCTTCAGCCAACAACTGAAGGTAATCAAGAATTTCGGAAGTAAGGCAATCTGGACGGGTAGCAATTACCAAACCTATAACTCCCGGATGACCCAATGCTTCCTCGTAAAGAAGTTTCAGGTTTTCAAGCGGTGCATAGGTATTGCTGTATGACTGGAAATAAGCCAGGTATTTCATCGAATTGTATTTCCGGGAGAAGAATTGAATCCCTTCTTCCAATTGACTGGCAACACTTTTTTCGAGATTGCAATAAGCCGGACTAAAGGTTTGGTTGTTGCAATACGAACAGCCACCAGTTCCCCGCAATCCATCGCGGTTAGGACAGGTAAATCCGGCGTCGATCGAAATCTTTTGCACCCGGCCATCAAATTTTCTCCTGAAATAGCCCGAAAAATCATTGTACCGTTTATCACTTCCCCACAAAAACCGGTTCATCCTGTTGCAATTAAATTCAGTGGCAAAAGTAGTCCATTTTGGCTGGCATGGAAATACAACTTTCAGCATTCGAAAATTGATTTTGCAGCTCTATAAATCGGTAAAAATTCAGGAATGATTTTTATGAAATTTACACCCGTTGCATCAAAGCACACAATCTGACAACCAAAACAGGAATATAAAATTAATAATCAATTACTTAGACAGTAGATTCAATATTTAAAATTGTTAAAAAATAGTTTAAAACTTTCTGTGTGCTACACGCTTGATTGGTCATTTGTAAAAATTGATTTCTTAAATTTAAACATCTCTAAAAACTTAGCTATGTTTAAACCAGAAGATATCAGACAGATTGTTGCAAGGGGAAGTCAAATTGAAATAGTTGAGCAACAAATTTTAAATTTCAAACACGGTTTTCCTTTCCTGAGAATAACTGAAGCAGCCAGTGATCACCACGGACTTATTAAATTATCGGACGATGAAATTGAAAAATACATTTCAATTTTTGACAGAAAAGTTCAGATTGGAATTGAGTTGTTGAAATTTGTCCCTGCTTCCGGAGCCGCCAGCCGAATGTTCAAATCACTTTTCTCTGCCCTTGAAGATTTTCAAAAAGGGAAAGAACATTCAGAAGTTATTAAAGACAAAGAAGTTGCATTGTTTCTGGATCAACTTCGCAAATTCGCTTTTTTTGACGACCTGAAGCAACTTGCAGCAAAAGAAAATATTGATATTGAAGAAGTTCCGGCAAAAAAACTATTGGAATGGGTACTTCTTGAACAAGGTTTAAACTACGGAAACCTGCCAAAAGGATTATTGAAATTTCATACCTATCCTGATGGAAGCCGCACCCCGCTTGAAGAACATTTTGTTGAAGGCGCATCTTATTCAAAAAACAGTTCGTCGGTGGTTCATCTGCATTTTACCGTTTCACCCGAGCATCAGCTTATCTTCGAAAATCATGTTGCCGAAATTCTGCCCAAATACGAACAATTCTTCGGGGTAAAATATCAGGTCGGATTTTCACAACAAAAACCCTCTACCGATACCATTGCTGTTGCTCCTGACAACGAACCATTCAGGAACAACGATGGCAGTTTGCTTTTCAGACCGGCCGGTCATGGCGCTTTACTCGAAAACCTGAACGATCTCAATGCCGACATCATTTTCATCAAAAATATTGACAATGTAGTTCCCGATCAGCTAAAAAAACCAACCATCGATTATAAAAAGGCGCTTGCCGGAGTGCTGCTGAACCTTCAAGAGCAAATTTTTCAATACCAGAAAACATTGAAAGAACATCATTACAGTGCGCTGGAAAGTGGTTTTTATGCAGAAGCCGCCAATTTTCTGGAAAACGTTTTGAATATTGCTCCGCCTCAAAACCAGTATTACAGCGAAAAGGAAGAGTTGTACCACTATTTCAAAAGTAAATTCAACCGGCCAATCAGGGTTTGCGGAATGGTAAAAAATCTGGGAGAACCCGGTGGCGGTCCATTCTTTGCGCAAAACAGCGACGGATCTGTTTCCCTCCAGATTGTTGAAAGTTCGCAAATAGATTTCAAAAATCCGGATCAGGCAAAAATCGCCCACAATGCAAGCCATTTCAATCCGGTTGACCTTGTATGCGCAACAAAAAATTATCAGGGGGAAAAATTTAACCTTGATGATTTCAGCGATCCCGAAACCGGATTTATTTCCATCAAATCGAAAGACGGAAAAGAATTGAAAGCTCAGGAGCTGCCCGGATTGTGGAACGGAGCCATGTCGGACTGGAACACGCTTTTTGTTGAAGTTCAGGTCGAAACATTTAATCCGGTAAAAACGGTTACCGACCTGTTGCGAAAAGAGCACCAGTCAAATTGACTCAAATCGAAAAGTATTCTTAAATTTGCAACCTTTTAATTACAGATTATGAACGAGGACGCCAGAGATAGAGACATAGACGAAGATGACTTCCGGGAGGCGATAAAACGTTTCAATATAATGGTGGAAAATGAGACCTCCGACTACTTCGATGTATTTGAAGTTGAAGGAATTATTGATCATTTTCTGGAAGAAGGAGAAATTTTACTTGCCCATCAGGCAGTAGAAACCGGCATGAAAATCCATCCGGGAGCTATTTCCATTCAGATTCGCAAAGCTCAGGTGCTCATGCACGAAGGAAATCTGGAAGAATGTCTTGATTTACTGACTGTCGCCGAAAAAATTGAAACTACCAATCCCGATCTTTATCTGACAAAAGGAGCTGCCCTGAACTTGCTGGGCGATGTAAACGAAGCAATTATCGCCTACGAACACGCACTGCTTATGCCGCTCGACGAAATTGACGAAACCCTATACAACATTGGAATCTCGTTCGGTCAGGCTGGTGAAACCCATCTTGCCATCAAATACCTCGAAAAAGCATACCAAAGTAATCCCGACAACGAAATAGTACTATATGAACTTGGTTATTATTATGACCGCGATTCACAATTCGAAAACAGTATAGAACTTTACAACAAATACCTCGATATCGATCCTTTCAACCACTCGGTTTGGTACAATATCGGAATCACTTACAACAGGCTGGGCAAGTTCGACAAAGCCATTGAAGCCTACGATTTTGCACTTGCCTTGAACGATGAATTTTTACATGCCCATTTCAACAAAGCGAATGCGCTGGCGAACAACAATCAATTCGAAGAAGCGATTATTTGCTACAATGAATACATGCTGCTCGACAAAGACAATGACGATGCGTTTTGTTATCTGGCCGAATGTTACCTGAACAACGACAATTACAGCGAAGCCCTCGTCAATTATCAGAAAGCAATCCGCCTGAACGATAAAAATTCGAGTGCATGGTATGGTTCCGGATTAATAATGTGGTCGGAAGGACAATTGGTCGAAGCCAAGACTTTCTTTAAAAATGCGATCAGGTTGGAAGAAGACAATGCTGATTTTTGGTCGATGATTGCCAGGGTGCACGCCGAATTAAATGAAGTAAAAGAGGCAGTTGCCTCCTTTGAAATGGCATCTTCGCTCGAACCTGAAAATATTGAAAACTGGCTATCGTATTCGGAAATGTATTACGACATGGACGATACCGACAAAGCCATAAAAATACTGCGAACAGCCAACAAAACAAACAAGTCGAACGCTTACCTCGACTACCGGCTTACAGCCTATTTGCTTGATAAAAATGAAGAACTGGAAGCTGCCTGCCATTTTGAAAGGGCCTTGAAAATTGATTTCAGCAAAAGCAGCGAACTTTTTGAATTTTATCCTGAAGCGTTGAAAATCGAATCAATAAAAAAACTTATTTCACAATATCAATCAACGAAACTTTAAAACAATGAATTTTCGATTGCCACACATGCCTGAGCGTCCGGCACAACCCCGTGAAAACGGGTTAACGATGGTCATGGACAAAGGGTTGAGTTTGCGCGAAGCAGAAGATTTGTGCGATATTTCGGCACCTTACTGCGATCTGATGAAACTTGGTTTTGGAACCTCCATCATTACCAACCGCTTACTTGAAAAAATCAGACTTTACAAATCAGCCGGAATGAAACCCTATTTCGGAGGAACTCTTTTCGAAGCTTTTGCTGTCCGCAACATGATGGACGATTACCGCCGTTATCTGGATAAGTATGAGATGGAAATGGTCGAAGTATCTGACGGAGTGATGGAACTGGACCATGATTTGAAATGCAGATACATTTCGGAACTGAGCAAAAACTACACGGTTTTATCTGAAGTAGGATCTAAACTGAAAGGGAAAGAAATCTCGAACGAAAAATGGATTGAGTACATGCAAACCGAACTTCAGGCCGGAGCATGGAAAGTGATTGCCGAAGCCCGCGAAAGTGGCAACATGGGCATTTACAACGACGATGGATCGGCCAATTTCAAGCTGATTCTGGACATCAAAAAAGCACTTGACCCAGACACAATTCTTTGGGAAGCGCCGCTTAAAAACCAGCAGGTTTGGTTCATCAAGTTACTTGGCCCGAATGTAAACCTTGGAAACATAGCAACCAACGAGGTCATTTCGCTCGAAACATTGCGGCTCGGGTTGCGCGGCGACACACTGCTTACTTTTTTGCCCTGCATTCACAATTGGGACATATAATCAAAAACAGAAAAGGTGGTCGGAAATGGCCACCTTTTCTGTTTTAAAGGCAATAAAAAACCCGCCGGGTAGTAACCACAAAGTAACACTAAGGCCGCCGGATTTAATTTTATAATTTGCAATTTTTGTAGCTCATATTCAATAATTTACATTTTATACGACTTAAAGTTAATACACTCGAATAATCGCTGATACATCGGGATGGAGCAACTTTCTAGTTGATCAACAACGCGAATATACTTTCTCTCATACCTTCCCTATCACCTTCAGCGCTTCTTTTACGTGTTTTTCAGGAGACAACTGCGATTTAAATTCCTTGATTAACCTGCCATTCGGATCGAAAATGTAGGTTACACGTCCCGGTAACAAGCCGAACAAATCGTAAGGAACACCCAATAATTTGCGCAACTCGCCGGCTGTATCCGACAGCAATGAAAATGGCAAATGGTATTTTGCCTTGAACTGGGCATGAATGTCAGGTTTATCACTGCTTACACCGTAAACCACAGCACCGGCATCCACCAGATCCTGAAACGAATCGCGGAAACTACAGGCTTCCTTTACACAACCAGGCGTATCATCTTTGGGGTAAAAATATAAAACAAGGTATTTTCCTTTTATCGAAGAAATATTTACCGGTTGGTGGTTCTCGTCATTCAGTATAAAATGAGGAAGTTTATCTCCCGTCTGAAGTTTATGTTCTGCCATTTGCTGGTAGTTCAATTAGATAAATGTTTACAAAATCTCCTTCAAGGCAATGGAAATATCGTTCACATGCTGCACGCCAATTCCACTCCATTGTATTTTACCATCCTGAAACAACACTATGGCCGGAATGTTCTGAACCCTGCAACTCGAAGCGATATCGGGATAATGATCAACATTCACCTTTAAAATGCGCACATGCTCTTTAAACTGACCTTTAACTTCCTTAAGAACCGGAGGCATCAAGCGGCATGGAATGCACCAGTCGGCGTAAAAATCGACCAATACTGGTTTTGCAGATTTAACGATATGATAGAATCTCCTATTCATTATTGACTGCATTTTTCCAAATTAAACCTCCAAGCAAATCACCTATTAAATAACCCATTGCCAAACCCCACAAGGTTGAAAAATACCAAACAGATTGAATAGGACAAGTTCCGGAAGTACAACCTATCAGCTTCCAATACAGGAAACCACCCACCGCTCCAACTATGGTGAAAACAATTTTCAGACTTAAAATTTTATTTTTTACCATTTTTAGTAATTTGGAGTTAGAACAACAGGTTGGTTGATAAGTTTTGGATTAACAGATAGAAAATAAAATTTCGCCATAGATAATTTTTATATCCATGGTAAACAAACAATTCACTGCTTCGCAAAGCATCAGGAATATTAAATGAAAAAAGAATCGTTTTTACTTGATGAATTCCTGCCTGATTGGGTTAAAACTATCGATCAATCTGGCTTTTGGGGTGAGCAAACGAATGGTGTGTTTCTGGTTTGATGCCGCTGAAAACATATCACCGGCCTGAAGATACTGTTCCTGTTCACCTTCGCAGTAAAACATAATTTCTCCGGAAGCCACATAACTGGTCTGCTCGTGTGGATGCGAATGAAAAGGTTCGGCTTCAGCCCACGGACCATCTGAAAAATCTACGATGACAGTCATTAAATCCGGAGTATAAATAATTCGCCGTTCCAAACCGTCACGGACGATTTCAGGCATGCTTTCGTTAAACTTTAAAACTGACATATTTTTTGATTTTTGATTGGTGAATCGTTTTACTGCAAAACAATTCCAATGACAACCGACAATCTGAAAACTGTTATCCGCTTTGCCAAAAGCGAATCTTTCAACTGCGACTGAACATTGAACACTGAACATTATTTCACCGCTTTTTTAATCTGCTTTTCGCTCATTTCTCCCTGGAATACGAACAAGGAATATTTCAGCACCAAGGGTTGATCAACCGGAATAGCGACTGGCTTTCGACCCGGATAAGCAGCATTTTGCATACTAGCTTTCTTACGGATGATCCAACTTCCGGATGGTTCCGGGTTTTGTGGATTACTAAGAATAACTACCCCACCCTTTTTCCCCTCTTTCAGGAACGAACCATCGATTTTCATTGAATTACCGGCAGCAACAGCGATATTGGTGGGTTCAACCAGTCCATTTTCTCCTGTAAAACCAACATCAGCAGGTAATTTCAACCGGATTGAAAAGCCACTGTAGCCTTTTTCATCGTCCGAACCGCCAATACTTAAGCGATCTGTCAGTGCTTTTAGTTTGATCTCAAAATCAAGGCGCCTGTAGTTGCCTACTTTGGGATAAATTGTGATGGCAGTTTTCTCCTGAAGATAAGGTTCTGATCCGTCTTTCCACAAAGGGGATTTCCAGTCAACAATTGTGTTCAGATAGCCAATTCCCTTTTGCAGGCGGAATTCAATGTCAGTAACTTTTTGCTGAAAGTTTTTCAATTCCCAACCATCCGAAATTGGCTTGTTATCAATCAATATCTGGTGCCATGCCCAAAATACGCCACGATGATGAAGGTGATCCGGAGGAAAATCTTCGGTCAGCCTTGAATTATCGGTACCATAAAGCGGATGGATGTAATTGCAGCGACTGTACTTTCCTTCCATGTCTTTCGGGCTTTTTTGATAAAAAAACAGGCTGTCTTTACCTTCCATAAAGAGAAATCCACCTTCTTTCACCACCAAATTAATCTGGGTTTTTCCTGCAAACGACAGAGAGATAAGAAGGAAAAAAAGTAAGAGCTTTAGCATTTTGTTAGTTTTAGTTAGCGTGCTACGAAAATAACCAGAAGGATTGATTTTCCGAATTAAAAAGTAAAAGAAAAAAGGGCTCTATAACGTTTGGTTCGTTTCATCTGTAAATCAATAAGGTAATAAGGTCAAATTCACATTCACGAACCATTACTACTGAGGTTCCCTTGACAAATAAGGTTATAAAAAATGAAATTTCCTGTGTCAATGAAAAAAGAGACTACTCCGCACAAAGCTATAACACCCAAAGCATTCGGTATAGAACAAAAAAAAACCACTGATTACTCAGATTTTCACAGATTATTTAAAATAAATTCTTCAATCTGTGTTAATCTGAGTAATCTGTGGTGAATAAACTATAATCATCAGTCTATTTGACAAGCTGTCAATTTTTCCTGACCACCGCGACTGATCACTGAAAACTTTCCGGTTAAATTTTTGGCGGTTCCCAACCTTTGTGGTACTCACGGTCCCAAAGTTTCATCCCAGCACGATCTAAAATATGACCAGTTTCGGTGTTAACCTTGAATGATTTGTTGATGCGGGATGAAATATTGGCATAATGAGTCAGCATTTGAGTTACTGCGCCCTCTTCTATTGGTGAATTCAGCTTGGTTTCAGTGCCACGAATTACATTGAAGAAGTTAGCAACGTGTCCGTCAGTCATATCGCCACCGCCACCTAAAGCAGTTCCGGCTTCGCTTCCCGACGATTTGCTGTCTTTCACTTTTTTGCCACTACGATCGAAAACCGTGTAACCTTCGCGATTTACAAAAACAGAACCTTCAGAACCATAGATAATTGTTCCGCGGTCCGCTCCGTAAGTTTTATGACCATTTCGGCTTTTTCCATCCCATTTGATGACTTTATTTCCGGGGAAACGGAAAGTAGCATCCATGGTGTCATACATTTCCCAGCCATCGTTCAGGAAATGTCGTTTTGCAGCTTCAACATCCACATGATTTGGATATTTTACCTGTAATGCCCAGCGGGCGATGTCGAGTTCGTGTGTCGCATTGTTGCCTGTTTCTGCGGTTCCCCAGTTCCAGCCGTACCAATGCCAGTTGTAATCCCATATGTCGTGCATGTATTCGCGGCGGGGGGCTGGTCCCTGGAAAAGTTCCCAGTCCAGTCCTTCCGGAACCGGTGCTTTTTTGGGTACCGGACATTCGCCACGGCTATTGGCGTAGAATGCAACAGCTTTGTAAACATCGCCGATCGCGCCTTTGTGAATTTCCGAAATGATTTCCTGTGTTTCTTTTGACGACCGCTGCTGGTTACCCATCTGAACTACTTTACCGTATTTTTTTGTAAAAGCAACAAGCAATTCACCTTCGCGCGGATTGTGACTGCATGGTTTTTCAATATAAACATGTTTGCCGGCCTGCATAGCCAGCCAGGTGCCCGGAGCATGCCAATGATCAGGTGTTGCGTTGAAGATTGCATCAACACTTTGGTCATTCCAAATTTCATGAATATCATTTACCAATTTAGCATTTCCTGAAACCTTTCCATTAAGGTCTTTGCCCACCTTATCGCGCTGTTTTTTCATCACGTCGCAAATATATGCAACATCCACATTATTCTTTTTATCCTGAAGTGCTGCATAATAAGCACCTACACGACGTCCACAACCCATCAGCGCCACACTTAGGCGGTCGTTGGCTCCAACAATACGCGAATAACTTTTTGCGCTGAATCCCGAAGCCATTCCACCGATGGAAATACCGGCTGCTCCAACTGCCACATTCCGAATAAATTCCCTACGATTTGTACTCATATCTTTTCGATTTAGGTTATTATATTTTTTTGATTTTCAAGCTCCTGAATTTAACTTCATCGTTATGGTACTGTAGCATAACCGGAGCTTCCTTAACCATTCCGAATCCTTCAAATTCCGCATATTTACTTCGGGCTACCAATGCTCTGAAAATGGCAGAACCACGAACATATTCTACTACTTTCACCCCATTTAGCCAATGTTCTACCCGATTATCAGGATAAACCACAATGCGGCCAATATTCCATTGCCCTGCAGGTTTGGTAAAGCGTTCCTGCTTTTCGGCCGGAATCAGGTCATAAAGTGAAGCCATTGTGCGGTTTTCAACAACTCCCATTTTTGCATCCGGATGTTTTTTATCATCAAGCACCTGATATTCGAGACCAATAGAAGGACCGCCATTTCCGGTAAAGTATTTCACGCCGCTGTTGGCGCCTTCAGCAAAATTAAATTCGAATTGAAACTCGAAAGCTGAAAATTTTTCATCGGTAACAATATCGGTACCTTTCACCGGTTTTTCTTTGGTACTGGCAACAGCCATTATCGTTCCGTCCACCACTTTCCAGCCTGCCTCAGGAAATTTATCTTTTCCTGCAGCTTTCCACCCATTGGTGGTTTTACCGTCGAAAAGCATCTTCCAACCCTGTTCCTTTTCTGCCTGACAAAGTGTATTGGGAAGCAAATTCACCACAAAAACATCGGCAGTTTCGGTAGGTTTCAGATCAGTAGTTTTAATACGGATATTTTTCCAGCGGATTTGTTTGCCTGGTTGCACATCTTTGCCAATGGCATGAACCTGAAGGGCAATTAAACCACTCAGCGTCATGTCGTCGAGTACATAAGCAACAGGAATGCCATTCAACCAGGTGCGGATGCTACTACCTACACACTCGATGCGGTAATGATTCCATTCGTCCATTTTAAATGCAGGTTTGGCGGCAGGATTTAGCTCTCCGGTGTATAGCCATCCGCGTCGGGCTTCGTCGTAAATACCACCGCTCCATGCACGTGTTGACGGATCAACTTCGCACTGATAGCCATGAACACGGCCATTCATCACTTCAGGTTTACTGATACTACGGAACTGAATTCCGGAATTCATCTGGTCAGTGACCAACAAGTCGAGTTCAAGAATAAAATCGCCATAGTCTTTGTCGGTGGCGAGAAATGAATTAGGAGTATTCGAAACTGTGGTACCAACAATTTCCCCCTTTTCGACATGGTATTTGGCCTGTCCGTTCAGTTGGTGCCAGCCAGTTAAGTCTTTACCATTGAAAAGTGGTTGCCAGCCATCATTACTTTTTGCTGAAACTGTTGTAACTAACAACAATAACGCAATCAAAATCTGAAATTTTCTCATGTGATTATTTGGTTTATGATTTAGATTAAAATTTCCGTGTACGATAACGGTTCAAATTTAAAAATTTAAATGAACTTTGAATCCATGTTTTTGAACACAAGGATGCATATCCGAATTCATCAGGAGTGTAATTTCAAGAATAATCTGATGGAGATATTTTGACAAACAATGTTTCAATAAAATCGTTTTACTTTTTACTTTTGACCTTTCCCATTTGACTTGCATTTATGAAGACCATCATCCTAATTGTTTACGCGTTAATCCTGTTCCTGATCGGAATTTACTCTTACATGAAAATTAAAACGCCTTTTGATTATTTCCTTGCGGGAAAAAAGACAGGGGTTTGGCAGGTTTCAGGAAGTTTACTCGCTACCATTTTGGGAGGTTCTGCAATTCTCGGAACGATCGGGTTGGCAGAAAGCCAGTCGTGGGCGTCGGCATGGTATATTCTGGCTGCCAGTCTGGGTCTGTTCGGATTGCTTCCGATTGTCAGGAAAGTATATGCAAAAGGAAAATTTACCTTGCCCGAACTCATCGGGCAGTTTTATGGAGAATCAGCGAGGAAAGTCACATCGGTAATTATTCCCATTGCATGGCTTGGAATTGTTGCGGCGCAAATCATTGCAGGTGCTCAGATTCTGGTCAGCTTTTTTGGTCTGGAATATTCAAATGGTGTTTATCTCACCGCTGGGATTTTTATCGTTTACACATACATCGGCGGGCAGGTCTCCATCATGAAAACCGATTTGTTTCAGGCTTTTTTCATTTTGGCAGGAGTTGTTCTGACAGCGATCATGATTCCAGCAAATCAGCTTCCTGCATTGCCCGATTTTGCGAGTCATTTTCCGTTCAACGAGCACTATTCGCCCTTCGATCTGTTCATTCTGATCCTCACATTTTCAAGCACTTTCGTGGTCGGTCCCGACATTTATTCGCGTGTATTTTGCGCCAAAGATTCAAAAACGGCTTTCCGTAGTGTTTTAATTGTTGCTTTAATCCTGATTCCGTTTGCATTTGTACTTTCCTACGTTGGAATGTATGCGGCTACATTTCATTCAGGAGCTCAAAATAGTTCGGCTTTGGTTAATCTTGCCAATATTTATTTACCAGAATGGGCTTCTGGAATTCTGGTCGCGGCGCTTATTTCAGCCGTACTTTCAACGGCCTCCACTACCCTGCTCACCACTTCCATGATTTTAAGCGAACTGTTTCACAAAGACATCAACAATCAGAAATCATTCGGACAAACCAAACTTTTTTTAATTGCAGTAGGTATTTTAAGCATGCTTATTTCATTGAAAGTTACGTCCATCGTTTCATCACTTTTGCTGGCACTTTCGTTTTATTCAGGCGCATTTATTATACCAATGATCGCGGCACTTTTCAATTTGCCGTATAACAAACGTTTCAGCATTGCCGCTATGCTTTCAGGAGGTATTCTGGCATTATCGGGCAAACTTATGATGACCTTTGACCAACTCGAAACCGGCCAATATGTTTTGATTTCAGGATTTGTCCTGAATGCATTGTTACTTTTTATACCTTTCAAAAAAAAATGAAATCACTTGTTCTTGAAAAATACAACGAATTTACCATACGCGAAACGAAAATTCCGGAGGTAAAACCCGGGTGGGTATTGATCAAAGTAGAAGCCTGTGGCATTTGCGGAAGCGATGTGCACGGAATGGACGGAAGCACAGGTCGCCGTCAACCTCCGTTGATCATGGGGCACGAAGCTTCCGGGACCATTGCACGACTTGGGGAAGATGTTCAAAACTGGAAAATGGGCGATCGGGTAACTTTCGATTCGACCATTTCGTGCGGAGAATGTTTTTACTGCAAACGCGGCGATATCAATTTATGCGACAACCGGCGTGTGCTGGGCGTTTCGTGCGACGAATACCGCCAGAACGGAGCTTTTGCCGAATTTGTGGCGGTACCTTCACATATCCTGTATTCTATTCCTGAAAACATTAGTTTCGAACAGGCTGCAATGATCGAAGCCGTTTCGGTAGCCGTTCACGCAGCAGCCATCAGTTCGGTTCAGGCAAATGATACCGCCGTTGTAATTGGCTGCGGAATGATCGGATTGCTTTGCATTCAGTCCCTGAAAGCTGCTGGTTGCGGAAAAGTAATTGCCATTGATCAGGTTGCGGAAAAACTAAAATTGGCCATTGATTTGGGTGCCGATCTTTGTATAAACTCCAACGATCCTGGATTAATAAAAAAAGTATTGAAAGAAACCGAAAATCGCGGTGCCGACATCACTTTTGAAGTGGTTGGAATTGAAACAACCGTCAATCTTGCAATTGATTGTGCCCGAAAAGGCGGTACTGTAACTTTGGTTGGCAATTTGGCTCCGGAAGTCAGATTTCCGCTTCAGAAAGTGGTGACGCGCCAACTGAAAGTTCAGGGTTCATGCGCTTCCGCCGGGGAATATCCGATTTGCCTTGAACTCATTGCTTCAGGAAAAATAAAAGTTGACCAACTCATCAGCAAAGTTGCACCTTTGGAAGAGGGCAACGATTGGTTCCATCGACTTTATAACAAAGAAGCCGGATTGATGAAGGTGATTTTGAAACCTTGAAAGAAAGTGATCAGTGGTCAGTCTCAGTGTTCAGTTGCAGAACGGCACAGACTTGGAACCTGGAACCTGGAACTTGGAATTTTGAACTTTAAACTTTAAACTATATACACAATGTCCATCAACGTCGCCATTATCGGCTGTGCAAAAATTGCACATTTGCACGCCAAAGCCATTTTACAAATACCTGAACTGAATTTCAAAGCAGTTTGGAGCAGAACTCCTGAATCAGCACAAAAGTTTGTTGACGAATATGGAGTGAAAGCTTATTCTTCGATTGAGGAGATGATAAAAGCTGAAAATATCCAGATGGCTGTAATCTGTACGGCACATCCTTACCACGCCGATCCAGCCATTCAGGCAATGGAAGCAGGTGCAAATGTTTTAATTGAAAAACCACTCGCATCCACTTTACTGGATTGCGACCGAATTATTGAAGCTGCCAAAAGAACAGGCAGAAAAACAGGTGTAATCAGTCAACGAAGATGGTACCAGCCCATTGTGCGAATGAAAAAAGCCATTGATGAAGGGAAAATAGGTACTCCAGCCCTTGGAACCATACAAATGTTGGGATGGCGCGACCGCTCCTATTTTGAAAGCGATGCCTGGCGCGGTTCATGGAAAATGGAAGGCGGAGGTGTTTTGGTCAACCAATCTCCCCACCAGCTAGACTTGTTACAATGGCTGATGGGCGACATCGATGAAGTATTTGGATATTGGAGTAATATCAACCATCCATACATCGAAGTGGAAGATACGGCTGTTGCGGTAATCCGGTTTAAAAATGGCGGTCTGGGAAATATTCTGGTCAGCAATTCGCAAAAACCGGGTATATACGGAAAAGTCCATATTCACGGGAACAACGGAGCGACTGTTGGCGCTCAGCCTGAAGGTGGCGCCATGTTTATCGCCGGAAAAACAACGATTTCTGAAGCTCCCAAACTTGATTTATGGACGGTCCCGGGCGAAGAAAACCAACTGGAAGAATGGAACAAAGCCGACAGCGACGAATTTCACTCGGTTGATGCAATGACCTGGTATTTCAAACAGCAACTCGAAGATTTTAAGGATGCCATATTGAATGACCGCCAACCGATGGTAACGGCTGAAGAAGGCCGCAAAACGGTTGAGCTTTTTACTGCCATTTACCGATCTCAAAGGGATGCGAAACCAGTGAAATTTCCATTGAATCCGGAATATGACCGGGAGGATATGGATGGAAGGATTTCTTAAAAAAAAATAAACATATTTTATAGGTAATTTTTTATACTAATTAGGAAACTTTCCTAATCATTAATCGTAATAACTTTTTTACGATTTTGACAGCCACCTATGGGTTAGGGATAAGGTGCGCCAAATCAAACTCCAAATGATTTTCTGGCGCTGGCGATGAATGAGATTTGTCAAAAAAAATTCACTTTTTGTTGAAGGTACGTTTTTATCATAGATGTTGATTTAGACGGTGATGAGGAGTCGAGATTAGTGATTGAAAATTTTTCAATTG
>DAITNH010000108.1:0-15292 GCA_036834745.1 Prolixibacteraceae bacterium | reverse complement strand
CAGCATCTTCTTTGCTAAGTTTACCTTCTTCCGACTCACTGATCATGATCGCGCCTCCGTACGAAAGGCCCAAAGTATTGGCAATCATCCACAAAAATCCGGTATTGGCAGGCAATCCCATAATGCGCAACAATGGAATAAACGGTTTCAGAATCCATTTAATCAGTCCGAATTCATTCAGTATTCGCTGGACAATGAGCAGAAGATTTACCAGGACTATAATTTTGACAGTGGTGATCGACATATCTGTCAACCAATTTATCAGCGCCGGTAAAAAAGATTTTGTCTCCCTGATAAAATTATCATTCGCAACATCCATTTCACCCGGGAGCAATAAATTCAGACCCCATGCTGCGATAAAACTGGCTGATATGCGCGTTAAAACCATTCGCCATGGTGTTGATCCTGTCCGTTTCTGTATGGCAGTTTCCACAATCAATGCATGAGAAATCAGGCACATGACCGCCAGAATCGCACCTTCCCGCTGGCCGATTCCGAGCGTAGTCATAACTGCAATTACAGAATAAATATTGGTAAAAAAGCTTGTGATCAGCACGATGGATACCTGTCCCGACAATCCGATCAGTTTAAACAAGGGGGCAACCCATCCGGCAATCACATTCAGGATGCCGAAAAAATCGAGCAGAAACACGGCGAACGTAACCGGAATGGTCAACTTCAGCAACCAGATTGCCGTTTTTGTTCCCTGCGGAAGTGAGATTTTAACGCAATAGGCTAATCGTTTTCCTGTGCTCATCATTCCTTACACCAAGCCTGCAAAGCCCATAAAAGCCAAAGCCAGAATACCGGCAGTCACCAATGCAATCGGGATTCCCTTCATTCCTTTCGGAACATCGGCCAATGCAAGCTGTTCGCGTATTCCGGAGAAAATTACAAGTGCCAGCGCAAAACCGATTGCATTGGCAACGGCAAATACCACCGATTCAGTCAGGTTGAAATCCTTTTTAATAACGAGAATGGCAACTCCCATTACCGCACAATTGGTTGTAATCAATGGTAAATATATGCCCAAAGCCTGGTATAAGGTCGGACTGACTTTTTTTAGGATAATTTCGAGCATTTGAACCAGTGCCGCAATGATCAGGATAAAACTGATGGTTTGCAGGAAAGCCAGATTGAGCGGGACAAGTACAAATACCTGCACCAAATATGTCACAATGGTAGCTAAAGTCATTACGAAAAGCACAGAAGCACCCATGCCAAATGCGGTTTCAGTTTTGTTGCTTACACCCAGAAACGGACAAATACCGAGGAATTGCGCCAATACAATGTTGTTTACAAAGACGGCTGATATGACGATAATGATATATTCCATGAGAGTATCTGATTATGAGGTTTTATTTAATTTTCGCAGAATTGCGATAAGGAAACCCAAAGTAATAAAGGCTCCCGGCGCAAGAATAAATACCAGAATTCCGTCGGCACTTTCAGCAATAAATTTATACCCGAAGAGTGATCCTGCACCCAGCATTTCACGGATTCCTCCGAGAATTACTAATGCCATTGCAAAGCCAAGTCCCATTCCAAGTCCGTCGATTGCTGATGACAAAATATTATTTTTTGCAGCGAAAGCTTCGGCACGCCCAAGTACGATACAGTTAACCACAATCAATGGGATGAAAATTCCCAACTGTTTTGAAAGTGCCGGTGTATAAGCCTGCATCAGCAAGTCAACAACGGTCACAAAACTTGCGATCACAACCACAAATGCAGGAATCCTTACTTTATCAGGCACAAAACCTTTAATCATTGAGATAAAAACATTCGACATGAAAAGTACAAATGTGGTTGCAAGTCCCATTCCCAGCCCGTTGATCGCTGAAGAAGTAACGGCTAGGGTGGGACAAGTACCCAACAATAATACTAAAATCGGATTTTCCCTGAAGAACCCTTTGGTGAAATTATTTACCTGATTCATTGTTTCTCTCCTTTTTTATTGGTTGCATAGGCACGGTTTACAGCATCGCAGAAAGCACGGCTGCTGATGGTTGCTGCGGTTATTGCATCAACAGTTCCACCATCCTTTTTAACTTTAAGTTTTTCCCCCGGTATTTCGGCAATTTTAATTCCTTTGAACTGATCCTTAAATGCAGGCAAAACCATCTTTGTTCCAAGTCCCGGCGTTTCCTTGTGCTCCAGCACTTCAATGTTGCTGATGGAACCATCAGGCATAAAACCAACCATTAGGGTAAAACGACCGCTAAACCCATTGTCTGTATATGTTTGAACTGCCATGCCTGAATTTTCGCTACCTTTCAGTAACCGGTGAATTCTGATGCTGTCCTTTCCTTCATCCGGCATTAAAACGGTATCCAAAATAGTTTCAAATTCAGGAATAACCATTTTAATAGCATTGTTTATTTTTGCCTTTTGTGATGCTGCAATTGGCTCTTTGGTAACCGAATAAACAGCCGAAAGTGCCAAGCCTGCAACAGCCGTGATGACGAATAGTGCAATCGTCATATTTTTAAATGTTGATTCTTTCTTTGCCATAGTTATCCTTTTGTGGATTGAATTTTTACTTCTCCGAATCGTTTGGGTTTAACATACCGGTTGAGCAGCGGAACCAACGCATTCATGATCAGAATGGCAAAGGAAACACCTTCAGGGTATGCTCCCCAAAACCTGATAAGGATGGTCAGAATCCCGATACCTGCTCCGAATATCAATTGAGCTTTTGGATTCATCGGAGAAGTGACCATGTCGGTTGCCATAAAAAATGCCCCGAGAACCAAGCCACCTGTGATGAGATGAAAAACCGGATCAGCAAATTTGGTTGGATCGATCAGCCAGAATATTCCGGAAAAAAGAGCTGCGGAAACCATTACAGAAACGGGAATGTGCCAGGTGATAATTTTGCGGACAAGCATGAAAACTCCGCCCAACAAAAGTGCCAACGCGGAAATTTCACCCAGCGAGCCCGACATATTTCCAAGAAACAAGTCCATATTGGTTGGCAAATTTTTTAAAATTTCAACCACAGGCTGACCGTTTTTGATACCTTCCTTCAGGATAGCAAGCGGTGTAGCGGTAGTTACAGCATCCACTCCGGATGCGCCAATTGCAGGCCATGAAGTCATTTGCACCGGAAATGATATCAGCATAAATACACGACCAACCAAAGCCGGATTAAACGGGTTGTTTCCCAAGCCGCCAAAAGGCATTTTTGCAATTCCGATCGAAACCAGCGCTCCAACAATCAGCATCCACGATGGAACCGAAGCAGGAACATTAAAGGCAAGTAAAACTCCCGTCAATGCTGCGGATCCGTCGGCAATTTGTGGCTTCACTTTCAGGATATATTTCTGAATCAGCAGCTCGAAAGCCATACAGGCAGCCACCGCAAGAAGGGTGACCCGAATAGAATCGAGGCCAAACATCATCACCGACCAGATAAAAGCAGGTACCAGTGCCAAAATAACACTGTACATGATTTTATTCACCGAATCGCCCGAATGAACATGCGGCGAAGGAGATATCGTAAATAGTTTACTCATTGTTCAGTTATATTTTTTTGAAATAAATTTTCAATTTGTAATTTAAATTTCAATAGTCATTTGGTCATTCATCGTCATTAAATTGTCATTAAAATGTGCTGAAATGAAGATGCTTTTTACGATCAATGACATGAAACAAATGATAATAAATGACTTTCTCTTTTTCTCATCTCCGCTTATCTTCTCCCACTCGCCCCATCGCCTTTTCTTCTATGGCTTTCTGCTTCTCATCAACGCTCCAACCTTCACTTTTCCCAGCCGGATAAAATCGAGCAGTGGACGGTTGGCCGGACAAGTATAGCTGCACGAGCCACATTCGATGCAATCCATCACCTTTTCTTTTTCAGTACCTTCCCACATTTGTTTTTCTGAAAGTGTCATCAGCAGAAAAGGTTCCAATCCCATCGGGCATACCGAAACACAGCGTGAACAACGAATGCATGGCATGGTTTCGCTGCGTTTCGATTCTTTATCAGGCATCATTAATATTCCTGAAGTTCCTTTGGTCACAGGTATTTCGGTATTGGCAAAAGCTTTTCCCATCATTGGACCACCATTGATAATTTTCCCACAATTCTCCGGTAGTCCACCCGCTGCTTCAATCAATTCGCTAACGGTTGTACCAATCCGAACTTTATAATTGGATGGATTTTTAACAGATTTACCGGTAACAGTGACTACCCGTTCAAACAAAGGTTTGTTTTTCTGAACGGCTTCGTAAACAGCAAAAGTGGTAGCGATATTGGTAACCACAGCCCCAACCGAGATTGGCAATGCGCCCGATGGCACTTCACGGCCGGTTACAGCTTTTATCAATTGTTTTTCGCCTCCCTGCGGATATTTGACTTTCAGCGGGATAACCGAAATATTACCGTGCCCGGCTACCAGGCCGCTCATTTTGGCTATGGCATCCGGTTTATTATTTTCAATCCCGATGGCAGCTTTGTCAACATTTAAAGCTTTCATTAACAATCGAACCCCCACGGTAAGTTCTTCACCGTGCTCCAGCATCATGCGGTGGTCGGAAGTTAGATAAGGTTCACATTCCACACCGTTGATCAGCAAAACTTCCGCTTTCATTCCTTTGGGAGGCATCAGTTTTACGTGCGTTGGGAAAGTTGCTCCTCCCAAACCAACAATTCCGGCATTCTGAATTTTTGTCAGAATAGCAGCCGATTCAAGGATGATCTCTGATTTCAATTCGGCACTCCGATCAATCTGTTCGTCCCAGTTGTCGTCTTCAACATCAATATAAACACCCATTTTAGGATATCCTGAAGTGTCGGGACCTGTCTCTACCTTTTTTACTGTTCCTGAAACAGACGAATGAATGTTGGCGGAAACGAATCCTGAAGATTTCGCGATGAGCTGTCCGACAACCAACTTGTCTCCTTTTTTCACAACAGCTTCTGCAGGTGCGCCAATGTGCTGACCAACAGGAATAAAAACGGTTTTCGGAAGGGCAAGCACTTCTATTGCTTTTGAGGCCGAGAGTTTATTTTCAGCCGGATGTACTCCTCCTATTTTGAATGTTTTTAACACGATATTCCTCCTAATATTTAAATTGCAGAAGATTTTGATTCACTAGAAACCGGAACCTCTATTGGTTTTTCAGGCACAGAAACTGGTTGTTCATTTACAACAACCTTTCGTGGCGGAAAATTCATTTCTATAATTGCATTGGTTGGACAAACCGGTGCACATTTGCGACAAAGTTTACATTTGTCGGCATCGATAAAAGCCAGGTTATTGACAATTGTAATTGCATCGTATTTACATTCCTTTTCGCATTTACTGCAACCGATACAAGCCACTGCACACGATTTGCGAGCAACTCCACCTTTTTCCATATTACGGCAAGCCACATATATTTTGCGGTCCTTGGGTCCTTTTTTCCGTAATTCGATCAGTGTTTTCGGACAGGCTTTCACACAGGCACCGCAGGCCACACATTTCTCATCGTCCACTTCAGGCAGTCCGGTAACCGGATTCATGTGAATGGCATCGAATTCGCAGGCAACCACACAGTCGCCGCAACCCAAACAGCCATACTGGCAACCGGTATCGCCACTGTAAAGCGTCGATGCAATTGCACACGACACCGGGCCATCGAAAATATTCGTTTTGGGTCTGTACTCGCAAGTTCCATTGCAACGCACCACAGCTACACGCGGATCTTTTTTAGTGGCAACAATACCCAAAATATCAGCGACTCCACCCATGGTTTCATTTCCACCAACAGGGCAAAACAAATCAGCCAATTCGCCCTTACTAACACAAGCATCAGCAAAAGCACGACATCCGGCAAATCCGCAACCTCCACAATTGGCTCCGGGTAAAGCAGCTTCAACCTGATCGATCCTTGGATCTTCATATACTTTGAACTTTTGAGCAACAAAATATAGGATGATTGCCGACAAAACACCAATAATACTTAGGATTAAAACAGTATATAAAATGGTTGTAGTCATACAGTTTAATTAAATAATTGCAGCGATTTCAAATTCGAAAGAACTTCTGATTTTTTTCCTGAAAAGATAAAGTGATGCATAATATGGAATCAGTATTGCCAGTGATAATAATCCAGACAAACCTTCGCTATTGGTAAGTGAAATGCTCAAAATAAGGGTAATGAAAACTAGAATAAATGGCAATACGTAACCATAAAAAGCAGCTTTAAATCCCTGGGAGGTTCTCCCAACAATATTTACATGTTGCCCGGGATAATAATCTCCCGAGAAATTATAAATTTCAATTTCTTTTTCTTTCATATCAGAAGCAAGACAGGCTCCTTTGGCATGGCAGGAAGAACAGGCTGAAGCATTAATAATTGCTACTGTTATTTTATTTTCTGAAACATCCTGAATAACTCCTGCGTGCAACACCTTTTCATCCATCTGTTTAATTCGGGGGTTCTTAAAAAACATGCAAATCTAAAGATGTTTGTATAATTAAGAGAATGAGAGATTTTATTTTTAAATTTCTCTCGTCTATTTATAATGGTTCTAAATAATGCTACTTATTTTCAATTTTCATCTAACTGTCAAACAGTCGGTTGGTGGCATACATGACAGTTGTCATTGTTTTGCTTTATCATTCAATCTGGTTTTTTGCTGATTAATTAAACTTCTTCAGCAGATCTTTAACGGCAACTTTGTGAACCGTAAATCCCATCATTTTCAGCATGATGTAATATTTCCGTCCATCAATCAATCCGCTGTATGCTTCTTCCGGAACTGCGCCATACATTTTCATGATCCGGGCCAGCGCATTCCCTTCCGATCCCTCTGAAAATTCAGAATAACCCCTTTTATCAATAAACCTGCGGGCTTTTTCTACATATTCCCAATAGGCCGAATAGATTTCAACTTTTTTACCATGTTGGCGAAGTACTTCTGATTCGTAAAACGACGTGGTTGAAAACTCCCGCAAGTTCCGGCGTTTCCTTGTGATTCGGTGGAATTGCTCCAAACTGTTTTGTACAAAGCCTGATTATTGGGCAAATCCATCCCCGACTGATCCATCACAAAGCGAACAAAAGGTTCTTTCTCCGTCAGTTTTTCCTCAACGGCTGTTACATCCTTCATGATCAACTCATAATAAAAGCCTTTGCCTTTTTCCTCAGTATTTACTTTGCCTTTGCTTACATTCTGGAAATAACCAGCAAGAATCAGCATTGAAAGCAGACCAGTGGTCAAGATTATTTTTTTAATCTGTTTATAATTTGTTTTTTAATTGTCAGATGGAACTCCCAAATAATCATCTCCCTGTGTGAGAATGATTTTCTCATGGTCGTTTCATGTTTATTGATTTTTTTGAAGTGCGAGATATAAGCCAATCATTCATGGTCTTTCCTGAAGAATATCAGGTTTATTTTGGGTTGTCAGTTCTCCTGTTGTCGAATTTCCTAATCTTCGCCCCATCGCCTTTTCTCCCCCTCGCCCCCTCGCCCTGTGGAAGCATCAACTAATCGAGCTCCAGTTGAATTCGGTGTTTTTCATTTTGAGCAATTGATGAACCAGTATCTGACTTTCGTGTTTTTCGAGCTTCGGGTCATCATCAAGAACATCAGAAGCCTGATTCCTGGCATGTTGCAGTATTTCGCCATCGCGTCCGAGGTTGGCAATTTTCAGGGTAAAACCGATGCCGCTTTGCTGGGTTCCTTCCATATCACCGGGGCCTCTGAGTTTCAGGTCAACTTCGGCAATTTCAAATCCGTCGTTGGTACGCACCATTGTTTCGAGGCGTTTGCGGCTTTCATTGCTTATTTTATACGACGACATCAGCAAACAATACGATTGTTCGGCTCCTCGGCCAACCCTGCCGCGCAATTGGTGAAGTTGTGAAAGCCCAAATCTTTCGGCACTTTCGATAATCATTACCGAAGCATTTGGAACATCCACTCCAACTTCAATAACAGTTGTCGCCACCATGATCTGGGTTTTGCCTTCCTTGAAAAGGTTCATTTCTGCTTCTTTCTCTGCCGGTTTCATTTTGCCGTGCACCATACTGATTGAATACCTTGGAAATACCTGTTTCAGCAAGTCATAGCCATTCTCCACATTTTTCAGGTCAAGTTTTTCCGATTCTTTGATCAGCGGATACACCACATAAATCTGACGGCCAATTTCCACCTGATCGCGCATAAAATCGTACACCTGTTTCCGCCGGTTCTCGAAATAATGCAGCGTTTGAATGGGTTTTCGTCCTGGAGGCAACTCGTCAATCACCGAAACATCCAGATCACCATAAACAGTCATAGCAAGGGTTCGAGGTATGGGTGTTGCCGTCATTACCAAGATGTGAGGCGGTGTAAATTCATTCTTTTTCCAGAGTTTGGCGCGCTGTGCAACTCCAAAACGGTGCTGTTCGTCAATAATTACCAGCCCGAGTTTCTGAAGAATTACCTTGTCTTCAATCAGCGCGTGGGTTCCAACCAGCAATTGCAAACTGCCATTTTCCAACTGTTCGTGAATGATCGTTCTTTTGGCTTTTTTGGTTGATCCGGTCAGCAACGCAATCGAGATTCCCAGGCCGTCGGTCATTTTTCTGATCGAATTGTAATGCTGGATGGCCAGTATTTCCGTTGGTGCCATCATGCAAACCTGGTATCCGTTGTCGAAAGCAATCAGGGCAGTCATCAGCGCTACCAGTGTTTTTCCGCTCCCAACATCGCCTTGCAACAAGCGGTTCATTTGTTTTCCGGAGCCCATGTCTTTCCTGATTTCGCGAACCACTTTCTTTTGCGCATTCGTCAGTTCAAACGGAAGATAGCTGCTGAAAAACGTATTGAGATTGTAACCTACCTTCGAAAAAACAAAACCTTTAAAAGCGTCTTCGCGCTTGTGTTTCAGGCTTAATATCTTCAGTTGAATAAAAAAAAGTTCTTCAAATTTCAACCTGAACAAGGCTCCCTTCAGCAGGTTTGGATTTTCAGGAAAATGAACCTGCCGGAGCGCGACGGGCAATGACATTAATTTCAAACGAGAAATCAGTGTTTGCGGAAGCGTTTCGTATATCTTTCCATCAATGAGTGCCGATAGGCTGAATTGAAATTTATTCAAAGCTTTGCTCGTCATAAATTTCTTTTTCATGTTCTCGGTGGTATTGTAAAAACCCTGAAATACGCCGGTTGTAATTGGCTTATTTTCGGCTGGTTCCAGTTCAGGATGAACCATGTTTACTTTTCCGTTGAAAATGGATGGTTTTCCGAAGAGGATGTATTCAACGTTTGCACGGATATTTTCCCTAACCCATTTGACTCCCTGGAACCACAATAACTCCATTACGCCCGAATCGTCACGAAAATGGGCAATTAACCGCTGTTTTACTCCTTCACCGGTTGTTTCAAATCTGACGATCACTCCCTTGAGCTGAATATACGGCATGTTGTTTGTAACCTCCGAAATCTTGTAAAATTTCGTCCGGTCGATGTATTTGTAGGGAAAATAATAAAGAAGATCGTTGAAGGTAAAAATCTCCAGTTCCTTTTTTAACAGCTCGGCCCGCTGAGGACCAACACCGGGTAAAAATTTAATATCCTGATCCAGATAATCTGACATAGGGCAAATATAAAGATTATATATTTGTAACAAACTGAAGGCATAGTCAACTAATTTATGCAAAACAATACCATATACGATGGAAACAGTTATAAAACTTGAGAAAATTGTAAAGAATTATAAGGTAGGAACACAGATAGTCAGGGCATTGCGCTCTGTTTCGCTTACCATCAACAAAGGCGAATATGTGGCTATAATGGGTGCATCAGGCTCCGGAAAATCGACCCTGATGAATGTGATTGGGTGTTTGGACACGCCGACCAGCGGAACATACGTGTTGAGCAATTCGGACGTCAGTCACTTGTCGGACGATGAACTGGCGGAAATCCGCAACAAGGAAATTGGATTCGTGTTTCAGACATTTAACCTGTTGCCAAGAAATACTGCCCTCGAAAACGTAATGTTGCCTTTGGTTTACGCCGGAATAAAAAAGCAGGAACGAATCATGAAAGCTGAAAAGATTCTGGCTGAAGTCGGTCTGTCTGACCGTGTTGAGCACAAACCCAATGAACTGTCGGGCGGACAACGGCAACGTGTGGCAGTTGCCAGGGCGCTTGTCAATAATCCTTCAATTCTTCTGGCCGATGAGCCGACAGGAAACCTCGATTCCAAAATTTCAGAAGAAATTATGCAATTGTTTGCCGAGATTCACCGCAAAGGCAACACCCTGATTGTGGTTACCCATGAGGAAAGCATTGCCCTGCATGCACATCGAATCATTCGCCTGAAAGACGGTGAAATAGAATCAGACGTTGTAAACGAAAATCCGGTTTATTAACAATGAAAATATATACCCGCACAGGCGATGACGGAACAACTGGTTTAATTGGAGGTTCCCGTGTTAAAAAGTACGACATCCGACTCGAAGCTTATGGAACGGTGGATGAATTAAACTCTTACATCGGAGTGGTACGATCGCTTCAATCTGACGCACATGCCGATCAGGTACTCGAAAAAATTCAGAATAAACTTTTTGTAATTGGCGCCCATTTGGCCACCGACAATTCCATCACCTTAATAAAAACGCAAATGCCGGTTGGCAAAACCGACATTCTGATACTTGAACAGGAAATGGACGAAATGAACGAACTGCTGCCCGAACTCCGAAACTTCATTTTGCCGGGTGGTTGCCAGGCAACTTCGTTTTGTCATGTGGCACGTACCGTATGCCGGAGAGCCGAGCGGCTGATTGTTGAATTATCTGATAAAGCTGAGGTCGAAACAGACCTTGTCATCTACATGAACCGACTTTCCGACTACCTGTTTGTGCTCTCAAGAAAGGTGTCGATGGACCTGAAAGCACCGGAAATACTGTGGTCTCCGGACATAAATGAATAAATAATTTAATTGTATGTAGAATCCGTTTTTTTATTATATTCGCAAGAGTTAAAAAAACGAGTTAGCAACCAAAAATTTCAAAAGATATGTACTGGACACTTGAATTAGCCTCGAAATTAGAGGATGCACCTTGGCCAGCGAGCAAAGATGAGTTGATCGATTTTGCAATCCGTAGCGGTGCCCCACTTGAAGTAATTGAAAATCTGCAAGAGATTGAAGACGAAGGGGAGATATATGAAAGTATTGAAGATATCTGGCCGGATTATCCGAGTAAAGACGATTTCTTTTTTAATGAGGATGAATATTGATCAACATTAAACAAAAAAGCAAGGCAGAACGCCTTGCTTTTTTGTTTCGTTTTATTTTGGTCCAATTAATTCAATAAATGTTCCGTCAGGATCCTGCACCAATACAAACTGACGGGTTTCGTCTAGCATCGCGGGTGTTTTTCCAAGCATTTTCACATCGTGTTTTTTGATGCTTTCCAGAACAGGTTTCATCGATTTCACAAAGATTGTGATGTACTGCACACCAGTATCATCGGGCACATAAGTTTGTTTGGGATGAGTTGACTTTTTGCCAAACGACATGAGCTTCCATTCCGGGGCATTCTCGCTGTTTTCAAGCTTCAAAACTTTCACATCAAAGCTGTTGCCATTGCTCAGTCCCAGCTCTTTTGCTTTGTCGGCATTCACGCTAAATTCGCCGGTTTTGATCATTCCGATATCCTTTAACTCACGGCCTTTTTCCAGGCTTCGGCCATTAATGCAGCTCCGGCCATCGAAGGATGTACACCATCAGCAGTCCAATATTTGCCGGGAGCATGTTTCTTCGCTTCCTCGAAAATGGAATGATAAGGAATAAAGACAGCATTAAACTCTGTGGCCAGTTTTTTGGATGAATTACGGTAATCATTGAATTCAGGAAACCACTTTTCGTCAACCGCAGAACAGCCCAAAACGGCAAAAGGCTCTCCAATAACTAATTTTAAATCCGGAAGCATCTTTTTAGTCACAGTTAAAAGCTGACGCAAATCGGTTTCGTAGGTTTCAACTGTTCCATTGTATTTGCCATTTAGCTTGTGCCAGAAATCGTTTACGCCAATCAGGATGCTCAGCAAATTCGGATGAAGCTCAAAACAATCTTTCTGCCAGCGGTCTGCCAGCTGAAAAACCTTGTTGCCGCTAATTCCACGGTTGTAAATTGAAAGTTCTTTTGAAGCATGTTCGTTTAAAATCGCAGAAGCGGTCAAAAATGCATATCCGGATCCGAATGATCCTGATGAATTGGCAAGTTGTTTCTCCTTTTCACGTCCTGCATCAGTAATCGAATCACCTTGGAAAAGGATCACATCACCTTTATTCAATGAAGATAAAATGCCTTTCTGTTTTTTGGAAGAAGACGGCATTGATGCCGAAAGTATTGCTGGAATTGCTGCCAATCCAACAGTACCGGAAGCGGCACTCCACAGAAAATTGCGTCGGTTAATGTTCATGAGATTTTGTCTTTAATATAGTTTGAAGAATATAAGTTAAGCGCTCGTTTACCGGAATTAAAGGTAATTCAATAATTTGATAATTCAAGAAGGAATAGGTTTCCAAAACTGACTGATGAATCCGGACAGCCTCATCGTAAGATTCAGATCGGATAGAATCGTTGACAAATATTTCGCGCCAGGGCGGAGTAATAAAAACTTGCGAAGCATAACGATATTTCTCAGCGCTCTCTTTCAATATTTCAGGTGTTCCAAATCCTTTGTATTGCGCAAAAGCCAGTTGATCAGGTATTCCACGGTCGGCAAATGCAATTGTTTTATCAGGAACAGAATCATAAAAATCTTTTCTCAACCGTAATATTTCTTCCTGAAAAAGCTTTGGATTTTTCCATGGCAACAAATCACCTTCAATTTTCTGCTGCTGATCAATTAATTCACGTGAAAATTCGCCGGAACACAAATACCCCGATTGCCTGAGTTCATTAATCAATTCGGTTTTCCCAAACCCAGGACCACCGGTAATGATATAGATTTGTTTTTGTACCATGATGCAATCATTTGTAATTGTTAAAAGCCGAAAAGTAGAAATTATTAATGCCGAAAAAGGACAGAGAAACCATATTTATTAAATAATCATTAATAATAAAACACCCAATTCTCATTATCAGATACTTAACAAACAATTTCGGGTTAAAATATTTAACCGCTAAAAATAAAAATATACATTTGCGCCCAAACCGTGTGCGAACACGTTTTTTTTAACCGAATTCCGTGTACGAACACGGCAAACAATAAAAAACAAAACAAAATGGAACTTAACCGCAAAACAGCCACTCAAGCAAAAGTCTATCCTACCCGAATCCTTCAATTTGGCGAAGGAAATTTTTTACGCGCCTTTACCGATTGGATTGTGGACAAAATGAACAAGGAAATCGGGTTTAACACCGGAGTTGATGTGGTTCAACCGCTTCCACAAGGTATGGCCAATATGCTGAACGACCAGGATGGATTGTATCATGTTTACCTGAAAGGAATCAAAAACGGTCAGCCTGTAAAGGAATATTCGCTGATTGACTGTATAAACGTAGGTATCAACCCCTATTCTGAATACGAAAAATACGAACAATCATATCTGAACCCTGACCTTCGCTTTGTATTTTCGAATACCACCGAAGCCGGAATCGCAATGGACGAAACGGATACTTTGGAAATGCAGCCTCAAAAGTCGTTTCCGGGGAAAGTTGCTTCATTGCTTTATAAACGATACCAAAATTTTAACGGCGCTGCCGATAAAGGATTGATCTTTTTTGCCTGTGAGCTGATTGACAGAAATGGCGATACGTTGAAAAAATACGTGCTGCAACATGCCAAAAACTGGAACCTCGGAGATGATTTCATCAATTGGGTAAATCAATCGTGCGCATTCTGCAATACCCTCGTTGACCGTATTGTACCAGGTTTTCCAAAAGACGAAATTGTTGAAATTCAGAAAGAACTCGGATTCGAGGACAAGCTGGTGGTGGTTGGTGAATATTTTCATTTCTGGGTTGTAGAAGGGCCTGAATGGGTTCAGAAAGAATTTCCGGCAGAAAAAGCCGGATTGGATGTGAAATTTGTGAAAGACATGACCCGCTACCGCGAACAGAAAGTCGCAGTTTTGAATGGCTGTCATACAGGAAGTTATGCAGTTTCGTACCTCAGCGGACTGGAAACTGTACGCGAAGGTTTTGAGAACCTTGAAGTTGGTAACTTCATGAAAGAACTGGTGTACGACGAGGTTTTGCCAGCATTGGAAGGAACCGAAAAAGAACTGACTTCGTTTGCCAACAAAATTCTGGAACGTTTTCGCAATCCATACATTCGTCACCTCTGGCAAAGCATCGCGTTGAATGCCATGTCGAAATGGGAAACACGCAATTTACCAACCCTGCTCAATTATTTCGAAGCTCACCAAATGCTACCACAAAAACTGGTATTTTCACTGGCTGCTATGATCGCTTATTTTAAAGGCGAAGCCGATGGAGTGAGCTACCAGATACAGGACGATCAATGGATTTTGGACTTTTACAAAGAAGCCTGGGCCGAATGCGACGGACGCCCTATTTCAGTTCAGAAACTTGTTGAAAAGGTACTAAAACTGGAAAAAGTATGGAAACAGGATTTGAATGAAGTTCCGAACCTCACCATTTCCGTAACCTGCTATTTATTTCTGATTGAACAGGTTGGAATGAAAAAAGCGGTAAAAGCTGTATTGAGCGAAAATAATCCGCTGATGAAGATTGGGTAAAGTCCGAAGACAGGAGACGGGGGACCGGAAAAAGTGATCAGTCTCAGTGTTCAGTATTTAAAACATGTTAGGGTTGGCCCTTGTGGCCAACTTTTATTCGCAAAAAGCAGTTCAACATTAACATTCAGAAATGTCAAAATTCATAACCATCAATCCAACCGACAACGTGGCGGTTTGTCTGGAAACAGGCATCAAAGGCGAAACTGTAGTAATTGAAGGACGTGAAATTATGCTTTTGGAAGAAATTCCGGTTGGGCACAAAGTCGCGCTTCAAACCGTCGAAAACGGGAAAGATGTCATTAAATATGGCGCTCCGATTGGTCATGCCACCGAAGAAATTAAAATCGGGGCACACGTCCACGCCCACAACCTGAAAACCAATCTTTCCGGAACAATTACCTATTCGTTTAACCAGAAGCTGAACGAAATCAGGTATTCGAAACGCACTTTGACTTTCGACGGATATCGCCGAAGCAATGGAAATTCAGGAATACGGAATGAAATATGGGTGGTTCCAACGGTAGGTTGTGTAAACGGTCAGGCTCAGCAAATTATCAATCTGTTTCAGAAGGAAGTAAATCCTGAAAACATT
>DAITNH010000107.1:0-15639 GCA_036834745.1 Prolixibacteraceae bacterium | reverse complement strand
TTTCAAAACAAAAAATCCGTTAATACTGACAGGTGGATCGATGCTGTATATCGACACGATTTGCAAAGGCATTGATGATATTCCGACAGTTACTCCTGAAATCAGGCAAGAAGTAATCAGCTGGTACGCTGAAAATGGACTGGAAGCATTGCAGCAACGCCTTTTAAACCTCGATCCGGAATATCACAGCATTGTTGATCTTAATAATCCAAAACGCCTGTTGCATGCTGTCGAAATTTGCCAAATGACCGGTAAAACTTTTACTTCCTTCAGACGAAATACGATTCGTGAACGGCCTTTCAGGATACAAAAAATTGGGATAAATCAGGATCGCGAAATTTTGTATCAGCGGATAAATGCACGTGTTGAGCGAATGATGGAAGCGGGTTTGCTTGAAGAAGCAAGACGCGTTTTCCCTTATAAACATCTGAATTCGCTGAATACGGTTGGCTACAAGGAATTATTTGCCTATTTTGACGGCAACTGTTCATTGGAAGAGTCGGTTGACCTAATCAAACGGAATTCCAGAAAGTATGCCCGCAAACAACTTACTTGGTTCCGCCGCGATAAAGAAATCAATTGGTTCGAGCCAAACCAGATTCAGGATATAATTGCTTTTACTATACAACAGATGAATGAACATGACTGATAAACTGCCTTCTCAATTTACAATACGGGTTTATGGATTAATTAATTGAGAAATATGTTGCACTTTTGCTGAAACAATATTTAAATGGATTGTCTTGAAAACCATCAAAATTATAGGACCGGCTTATCCATATCGGGGTGGAATTGCCACTACCAATGAAAGGTTGGCCCAGGAATTTGTTTCATTAGGATTTGATGTTGAGATTGAGACATTTACTGTTCAGTACCCGTCATTTTTATTTCCGGGGAAAACGCAGTATAGTTTAAAATCAGCTCCTGAAGATTTATCAATCAAGCGAACGATTAATTCTGTAAACCCGCTTAACTGGTTTTCTGTTGGTGCCCGAATTCGTAACGAAAAACCGGATTTGGTGATTGTAAGGTATTGGTTGCCTTTTATGGCGCCTTGTCTGGGAACCATCGCCGGTCTGATTCGCAAAAACCGGCATAGCAAAATTATATGTCTGGCCGACAATATTGTTCCGCACGAACACCGGCCTGGCGACCACGCACTTACCAATTATTTCATTCAACGAATTGATGGTTTGATTGCAATGTCGAAAAGCGTATTGGCTGAGGCGAAAACCTTCAGGAAAAATTTACCGTTGGAGTTTTGTCCACACCCGATTTTCGACAATTATGGAGAAAGGTTATCGTTCGAGGTTGCCAAACAAAAACTGAATCTTGATGTCAACACAAAATATCTTCTTTTCTTCGGATTTATAAGAGATTACAAGGGTCTCGATTTGCTCCTGAATGCTTTTTCCGATGAACGATTACGGGAATTTCCGGTAAAACTTTTAGTCGCGGGCGAATATTATTCAAGTTCTGAACCTTATCTGGAATTAATTAGAAAGAATAATCTGGCAAATTTGGTTGAATTACGGACAGATTTCATTGCTGACGAAGAGGTAAATCTGTATTTCAGTGCAGCTGATATGGTTGTTCAGCCCTATAAAAGTGCGACACAAAGCGGCGTTACACAAATCGGCTATCATTTTAATAAACCAATGCTGGTTACCAATGTGGGCGGATTGGCCGAAATAATTCCTGATGGCAAAATCGGATATGTTGTTGAACCCGAAAGCCAAAAAATTGCTGATGCTTTGGTCGATTTTTACAGGAATGAAAGACTGTCCGAATTTGAAGCTAATATTGTTGAGGAGAAAAAGAAATTCTCATGGGCAAATATGGTCAACGCATTTTTATCAGTTTACGATCTGACAAAGGAAAAGTAAAATATATGGATTACAATTCGCTCATAAAAAACAGGATTCAGGATGCCATTAATCTGAAAGTGATGATCCTGAAAGATCCTGTGTTGATTCAAAACATCCAGGATGCAGCTGGAATGATTGTTCAGGCTTACCGATCGGGCAATAAAACACTTTTCTGCGGAAATGGAGGCAGCGCTGCCGATGCACAACATCTGGCTGCAGAGCTTTCAGGTAAATTCTATTTCGACAGACCACCGATTCATGCCGAAGCCTGTCATGTGAACAGTTCGTTTATGACTGCAGTTTCGAATGATTTCGGTTTCGATACTGCTTATTCGCGCTATATTGAGGCAGTCGGAAAAAAGGGTGATGTGCTTGTGGCAATTTCCACTTCGGGTAATTCTGAAAATGTATATCAGGCAGTTTGTAAGGCCAATGAAACTGGAATTATATGTGTCGTATTTTCTGGTTCAACTGGTGGTAAGATGGCAGAAAAAGCGAATGTTTTAATTAATGTGCCTTCAGATGATACAGCCCGGATACAGGAAATGCACATAGTAATTGGTCACATTATTTGTGAATTAGTTGAAAGTGAGTTGTTTGGGTAATGAAAAAGGCAACCCTTTTCGGATTGCCTTATTATAATGTATCTGAATTTTAATCAGTAATTATTTTACTGAATCCATGTATTCTATCAATTCAACAACTTTGGTTGAGTAACCCATTTCGTTGTCGTACCATGAAACAACTTTAACGAAAGTTGGAGACAACTGAATGCCGGCTTTTGCGTCGAAAATAGATGTACGGGTGTCACCAACAAAATCGTTTGAGACAACTTCGTCTTCAGTATATCCAAGGATGCCTTTCAATTCGCCTTCTGAAGCAGTTTTCATAGCAGCACAGATTTCAGCATAAGAAGCTCCTTTTTCCAAACGAACGGTCAAGTCAACAACTGATACGTCAGGAGTTGGTACGCGGAAAGCCATACCTGTTAATTTACCATTCAATTCAGGAATCACTTTGCCAACAGCTTTTGCAGCGCCGGTTGATGAAGGAATAATGTTTTGTCCTGCACCGCGTCCACCTCTCCAGTCTTTGGCAGAAGGTCCGTCAACAGTTTTCTGTGTAGCTGTTGTTGCATGAACGGTTGTCATCAAGCCTTCAAGAATTCCAAAATTGTCGTTCAACACTTTAGCGATAGGAGCTAAGCAGTTGGTAGTACACGAAGCGTTGGAAACGAATGTCATGTCGTTGGTGTACGATTTGTGGTTTACACCCATTACAAACATCGGAGTATCATCTTTCGAAGGAGCAGAAAGGATTACTTTTTTTGCACCACCGTCAATATGACCTTGAGCTTTTGCTTTTTCAAGGAACAAACCAGTTGATTCAACAACATAGTCAGCACCTACAGCACCCCAGGCAATATCAGCAGGATTACGCTGAGCTGTTACCCGGATTGTTTTTCCGTTTACTACCAGTTGACCGTCTTTTACTTCAACAGTACCTTTGAATTGTCCGTGAGTAGAATCATATTTTAGCATGTATGCCATATAATCTACATCGATGAGGTCGTTGATGGCAACAACTTCTACATTTTCTTTAGCTACTGCAACGCGGAAAACGAAGCGTCCGATACGACCGAAACCGTTGATACCGATTTTAATTTTTGACATCGTTGATAAATTTAATGAATGTATAAATGAATAATGTTTATTTTTTCTAAGACCTTTTTTAATTAAGGCCATACAAAATAAATACTTAATTGTTGAAACTTCAAATTTATTTAAGAAGATAAGCTCTTTTAGGGTCGGGTTTAATTTTTTATTAATGTTGAACCTGTAAAAACAGATTATTATTAATGCTTTTGATAACTGTTGAATACTTTCACCATTTGTTTTTCCTTAACTTTTCTGATTTAGATTTTCCTTCCCTTTCCTGATTTTTCCCTCTCAGAGTTAAAAATCCCTCTATATTGGATGAGCAAGATCAGATATCCAATTCTCAGGGGCTTAAAAATCGTTTATTTCCCTTGAATATAGGGCATTACAGGCAATATTTAGCTTTGATATTTTCTGCTTTCTGGAACAAAATCAGTAAATGTGTTATGAAGTTATTAACCAATTAACTTTCGGGACTAAATGTTGATAGATTTTTTGTTAATATGTTTTTTCCTGTGAGTTATATGTTTCAATAAAAAAACTTAACTTTCAGCGCACAAAATCAAATATCTTCTGACGAAGCTTTATTGTGCATTTGGTTAAATTATAGTATGTTTTTATAAGGATTAACAAACAAGTTCTGTTTGGAACTTTAAAATGATAAATATTTCTAAAAGATATTGTATGTCTTGTTTTTGTTTTGACTCAGGATGAGTGAAATCCTTGGAAATGCTAACGAAATAGGTACATGTAGCTGATAAATATTTTATTTTTATCTGTCTATATTGTTGTACATTGCCGATAATTTTATACGTTTGCATTGTGTAATTTCTAATTTAATGCAAATTAAACAACGAATAAAGAAAAAATGGATTATAAAATTCAATCAATCAATCAATTAAGTTCAATTAAAAAACAAATGCTATGAGAAAATCATTTACACAGCTTTTGGGGTTTTTTCTATTGAGCGTTATGATGTTGTTCTCTTCAGGGCTTTATGCACAAGAGACGCAATCAACGGTAGAGCTTATTGCTGGCTCTGTTGATAAATGTTATAACAAAACCAATAGTTACACCTCGACGATTTCCGTTAAGGATTTCATCAAAATGAAGAGTTTCAAACTCACATTGAATTTCGACAAATCGGAATTTGAGTTTGATGCTGTTGCCAATGCGAATGCATTGTTATTAAGTGGAGTGACTGCTACTGTTATTCCTGATCCTGTTCTAGGGATTGTTCAGTTTACATGGACAAACACCACTGAAGTTACTATTGGCAACAATGTTGTCGGTGGTGTGCCGTTGTTTGATGCGAAATTTAAGGTTGTGAATTTCCCGAACAATGTTGGAGATAACTTGTTCGATTCTCCTTTAGCCTGGGATGTTGTCAATTCTACCTTTTACTATGTATCGGATTGGGGAGTTGGAGGTAGCTATCAGGTTGAAACTACCCGATTTACTTCTGGTACAATGAATGTTCCGGTTAATTATACCGAGATTGCTTACACTGTTACTCCTGCTTCTTGTGCAGGATCGAATGCCACTATTACCATTACCAGCCCAACTGCTGTTGGAATGAAGTATTACTTTAACGGTAGTGCTACTGCTTCTACAACCGGCATCGCTGATGCTCTTGCTCCTTCTGTAAATACTGTTCGTATCGAAGATGCAAGCGGATGTTATTCTCATTTGTTTACCATCCCGGTAACCGCTCCAAGTCCATTGACTATTAATAGTGTTACTACTGAAAATCCTTTGTGTTTCGGTGGTCAGGGCGAAATTCAGTTTGGTATTTCAGGTGGTACTGCTCCATATACCTATTGGGTTGTACCTGCTGCCGACTGGACAGCTACAGTTGATAATGACTTAAATACAAAACCAGTTACTGATCCTGTTTTCAGTAATTACAAATTTGTGAACTTCCAGGTATTAAAACCTGCAGGTACTTATTATGTAGCAGTTAATGATGCCAACGGATGTATTGATTTAAGAGACAATACCAAATGGCAAACAGTTACCATTACTCCGGTTACTGCGCAGATAACTTATACTGCAACTCCTGTAAACAATACCTGTAATGGTTACACCGACGGTTCAATAACCGTTACTAATGTAGCTGGCGGAACTGGAACCAATTATGAAGTTTCAATCGATGGCATTCATTGGTTTGCAATTGTTGGCGGTACAGGTTCTTATACATTTCCTACTCTTGCAGCTAAAGCATATACTGTTAGTGTTAGGGACATTAACTTATGTACCATTACTAAAAATGTTACTGTAACTCAGCCTGGTGCTATTGCATTTACAACAGCTTATACTGATGCTTCCTGTTCAGGTGGTACAACCGGTACAATTTCTATTCCTACCGCAACTGGCGGAACTGGTGCTTATCAGTTTGTTGTTGCAATCGCAGGAACTCCAATGCCTGCAACAGGTTGGGTAGCTGCTGCTCCCGGAACTATTAGCGGATTAGCTGCCAATTATTACAGTGTTTGGGTAAAAGATGCAAGCGGTTGTGTTCAACCATTTGCCAATCAGGATGGAAGTGGTAATATTTTACCAATTCAGGCTCCTGGTCAGCTTTCTTTTACAACCAATGCTGAGGTTTTAAATTTTGTAGATGTTACATGCTACAATGGTGACTTTACTCTTGCTGTAACTGCCGCCGGTGGTGTAGCTCCTTATACTTATTCATTTGATGGAGCAGCATATTCGTCAACCAGTACTCTTGCTTTAACTGCACTTGTTGCTGACAGAGTGGTTGCTGTAGCCGTAATGGATGCCAATGGTTGTATTTCCAACCGTTCGGTAACAGTAAATGTTCCTACATTATTAGATATTTTTTCATTCACGAATCCTTTGTCTCCAACTTGTTCAGGTGGAACCGACGGACGTATTACGGTTAATGCAGTAGGTGGAATTGCTCCTTACATGTATTCAACCAACAATACAACCTGGTTTGCCAACAATGTATTGGCTTTACCTGAAGGTCCTACCACTGTGTACGTGAAAGATGCAAAAGGTTGTGTCACTTCTGATATTGTAAACGTTGCCTTCTTAACTCCAAGTGCTTTTGTTGCAGCTCCAACTGGTTTGATTGCCTGCAATGGTAATACCACAACTGAGGGAGTAGCTATCACTGGTTTGACATGGGCTGCAGGACGTACGATTCAATATTTCGTTTCAAATTCAGCAGCAACTGTTTTCACATCAGGTTCGGTATTCGTTCCTGCATCAGTTAACGGTGTAGCTGCTGATGATGGAAATGCTTTAACATTAATTGATTACAAAACATTTGGAGCAGGTACCTATTATGTAGGCGCCCGTGATGAATACGGATGTGTCTCTGCTGTTAAAGAAGTAAAATTCCTTGAAAATGCTGCATTGCAACTTGCAAGTGTAACCATCACAAATACAACCTGTTCAGGTTCATTTGATGGTAGTATCACTATCAATACATTAGGTGGTAACGGTACTCCGTTATATGCCATTGTAAATAATCCAATTGCAATCAGCAATTTGGTAGCCGGTGATTTCCAAGTTGTTGAAGATTACAACATTACTACAGAAGGAATAAAAATTGGGAAACAAGTTGTTCAGGCTTTAAGAGGTACTTATTATGTGGTACTTCGCGATGTTTGTATTACTGACAATTCAATTTTTGCAGGTCCGTTCATTGTGGATGGTTACAAACCAATCGCTTTGGATGAAGTTGCTCATCCTGTTGTAAAAACAAATATTACCTGTAACAATGCCAACGATGGTACAATTACTGTTTCAGGTGTAACGGGTGGAAAACCTGAATTTGACGGAACTGGTCTTTATACTTATAAATTATATAAGGATAATGTACTGGTTGTGACTACTACGCCAAATACAACAGGTGTATTTACAGGATTGGCAGCTGGGGTATACTATGTAACCATTACTGATGCTACCGACTGTCCTTTATACAAGACATCAAGCGTTACTGTTGTTAATCCTACCGTATTGACAATTACCAATGTTGCTGTTACACACTTTACTTGTGTTACTTCAAACAATGGTATTGTTGCCATTACCGCTGCGGGTGGTACAGGTGCATACTGGCTTGCTGTTAATGCTTCAGTAAACGGCTTGGGAACAGACATTAAGGCCAGCGACTGGATTGCATTCCCTGCAAGCAGTACGACTAAACCTTATATTGCTACCGAACCAGGTCTGTATAAATTCTATGTGAAAGATGCTAACGGTTGTTTGGCTGCGCCAGTTACTGCTACTGTTTTAGCGCCAAAAGTGTTAACTCCGGTTGTTGCTGTCAATACTCCTGTTTCATGTGTAAGCGGAAATGACGGTTCAGTGGACATTAATGCTACCGGTGGTTTCGAAACAACTACTCCGGCATTCACACATACTTATTTGTTCTCATTAAAATCTGATTTTACAGCTCCAGTTAATACAGATGGTATTTTTGCTGGTCTTACTGCCGGAACTTATACAGTATATGTAAAAGCTACCAATACACCTGCTTATTCAAATGGTGGCATTGTTAGTTATACTTATCCAATGGTTGCCTGTTCTTACCAGTTAACTTTTGATGTTGCTGAACCAGTTGCATATTCTTACCAAGGTCTTGTTACCAAACGTGTAAGTTGCAGAGGTGGAAATGACGGTGAATTAAAAGTTACTGTTATTGGTGGTGGTACTCCATTTGTTGATCTGATTACCGGGCAGGAATATGATGTACAATTGACCACAACAGCCAGCCCTGTTTTATTACCAGGTAGCTGGAAGAGAACTACAGGTAAAGTTGCTACATTCAGCAATTTGCCACATGCTATCTACAGCGTTTGGATCAAAGATTCTAAGGGTTGTTTATTACCTACAGGACCTGAAGTACTACCAACTCCGGTACCGGAAAATTACGAGTGGCACAAAGTTGCTTCATGGGAAGTTCAACAACCTGGAACTGTTCTAACTGTTTCAGCTACATGGAACAATGATGTAACATGTTTTGGTGGCAACGATGGTAAATTTACTGTAACTGCTTTAGGTGGTACTCCTCCTTACCGATTTGCAGCTAAAAAATCTGTTTTACCACTGCATGTCTTTGCTCCGGATCCAAATTCAGCAGAATGGCTGACTAATCTGGGTGTATTCGATAGTGCTGAAGCTGCTACATGGATTGTTTGGGCAATGGACGCTAACGGATGTATCGTTGGTGGCGAAGGTACAGGAACTCCTGTTGACGAATGGCGTGTTCAGGTTAGACAACCTGTTCAGGTAGATTTCGCTTTGACCGCTGCTGATGCAAAATGTTTTGGTGGTGCTACCGGTACTATTACTGCTTCAAGTATACTTAGTGATCCTAATGTGACTTATAGGCTTTCTGCTGCTGGTGCTCCATATTCAATTACTGTTGTAGGAACTGACGCTGCCGGAAATGCCGTTAACATTACTCGTACAGCTTTGGCTTTTGATAATGTTGTAGCTATTAATATTCCTGCAAGTGAAACCAAACATGTAGAACCAGTTATTCCTCATGTTCACAATGCATATACTGTTACTGTAACCGACAAAAACGGATGTTTCAATTCACATTCTGTGGTTGTTTGGCAGAATCCTGAACTGGATGTTCAGATTGTAAAAGCTGATGGCGCTTTCTTATGTCCTGGTGACAATAACGGAGTAATAGAAGCTGTTGCTACTGGTGGAACAAACTGGAACAATACCGCTCCAGGTAGCTATTCTTACCAATTAACCAGAGACGGAGTAGTTTACACCGCATGGCAGAGTATCCCATCATTCATTGTTGAGGTTGGACATACCTGGAAAGTGGAAGTAAAAGATGGCAATGGTTGTATTGATTCTGACGAAGAAATTCTGAATACACCCGTTGGAGTTACTACTACTTTGCATGAAACTACTTGCTATGGTGATGCAACTGCATCTGTAATAATTAAAGCAACAGGTGAAGCTGGACGTACATTCTCAATTCGTTACCGTAGAAACACGACCCCCACTTTTGGTGCATGGGTTGCTTTCACAAGCGAGATTGCTATTAATAATCTGATCTTTGCAAATAGTATTGAAGAACAAAACTTCTATTATTTTGAAGTTAAAGATGATAAGGGTTGTACTACTGAATTCCATCAATCTTTTGTTGCTACCCAACATCCTCTTGAAGTTACTGTTGTTCAGGCTGAAGATCAGTTGAGTGCTTCAATGACCTTAACCGGTGGTATTTCTCCATACACTTACGTGATTGGAGATGCTACAGTGAAATTACCTGTTGATGGTAATACTTTCCAGGTAGTTGAATTGAAAGCTCCTGCTACAGTAGTTACTGTTTATGATGCTCACGGTTGTATGGTTGCAAAATCACTCGAAGTTGCTCCTCTTACAGTTGCTGCAGTTCCTGAGTCAGGTAATAATATGGACGTTACTTTTGATGTAGTTCTTACTTTCAACCGTGACGTAACTCCTGCAGAAGGTATTACTGTAACTGGTGGTACTGCTGTAATTACAGGTACTACTGGTAAAGTATTTACTGTTGCCATTACTGCTGAAGATTTGGCTGATGTTAAAATCATCCTTGCAAATACAATTAAAGATGCTGGAAATAACATGTTAGAAGCTACAACATTTACTTATAAAGTAGGTGACCACGTTGCTCCAACTCTTGTTGTTACTCCTCCTGATGCTCCTGTAGCTAATGTATTCACTGTTGGATTAAAATTCAGTGAACCTGTGAGTGGTGTATTGGGTGGTGTAACTGTAACTGGTGGTACTTTAACTACTGTTAGCGGATTAGGTGATGAATATACCTTAACTGTTTCAGCTTTAGAACAAACTTTAGTAACTATCGTTCTTTCTGATGCGATTAAAGATTTGTCGCTTAATATGAACCCATTTGCTGGTGAAACTTTGACTTATACAACTGGTGACTTCACTGCTCCTCAATTGGTAACATGGACTCCAACAGATGGTGAGACTATTACTGATAATCATCCTTTGTTGAAAATGACTTTCAACGAAAATGTAGTTGTTGGTGATGGTGGTAATCTTAAAGTTTACAAAGTTGCTACAACAACTGCTATACTGGATATTCCTATTACTGCTGCAATGATTAGCGGTAAAGATGTTACAGTAACCTATACCACAGCCAATGGTCTTGATAAAAATACAAGATATTATGTATTGGTTGATGGTTTAGCTATCGAAGATAATGCTGGTAATAAATTTGCTGGTGTAAGCGATGTAAGTGCCTGGACATTTAAAACAGGTGATCATTTCTTAGTAGGCATTGATCCTCTTGTAAATGGCTCTCTATTTAAGGTTTATCCAAACCCATTTGTAGATTTTGTTAACATTGATTTCTCTTCTAAATTATCTAAGGTTGTTGTTACAAACATCGCCGGTCAGGTTGTTAAGCAAGTTGTAAATCCTGCTAACAGAATTCAATTGAATGAACTTCGCAGCGGTATTTACTTTATCTCTCTTTATACATCAGATAATGTAATTGCCAAAACTGCTAAGATTGTTAAAAGGTAATACCGAATTGATTGATTTGAAAAGGGAAGCTTGCGGGCTTCCCTTTTTTATTTAGTACCATTTCCATCTTTTTCAGGAATGGTATGAATGATAGTAATATTTTTCACTAACATAAATTCTGATAATGAAACTTCTATTAGACCATGTAACCATACGTAAATATCAATCTACCGAAATTGCCAATGAAATCCTGAATGAAATCCTTGAATGTGGCATAAGGGCTTCAAACACTGGTAATATGCAATTATACAGCGTTATTGTAACAAAGGATAAAACAAAGAAGAGTTTACTTGCACCTTACCACTTTAACCAGCCAATGGTCGTTAATGCCCCTGTATTAATAACCATCTGTTTGGATATTAACCGTTTTTATAAATGGTGTTCTGGAAACAATACACAGGCTGATTTTCAGAATCTTTTATGGTTGTTAAACGGTAACATAGATGCAGCGGTTTTTGCGCAGAATGTTTGCATTGCTGCCGAGAACCGTGGCTTAGGTATCTGCTACCTGGGCACAACGTTGTACAATGCTCCTGAAATTGCCGAAATCTTAAAATTACCGGCTGGAGTTGTTCCAGTGACAGCTTTAACCATTGGTTATCCTGAAAGTGTTCCGGAACAAACCGATCGCTTACCCTTTGAGGCGGTTGTTCACTATGAAGAATATTCCGATTTCAATGAATCTCGGATCAGAGCGCTTTATAGAGACAAGGAAAACCTTGAAGCATCGGGAAGATTTGTTGCGGAAAATAGCAAGGATAATTTGGCTCAGGTTTATACTGAAGTACGTTATAAAAAGGAAGACAGCGATTTTTTCTCGAAAAAGCTGGTTGAGTTTCTAACTGTACAAGGATTTCGGTTGGAGTAATTTTCATATCCTGTCAAGTCGTTTTACCAGCTTGAGGTAATAGTATTTAATTGGGTTTTCGTATTTTAATTGCTTCCATGGACGGCTGCTATGGGGTTTGTGCAAGACTCCCATCGAAACAATCAGGTAATTGTTAAGTCCGAGTTGAACTGATTTTCTTGAGATTGAAACATCGTACCAGTGCTTTTCTGCTGAAAGCGTTTTAAAGTCATATTTCTGAAGTAATTCTGTTGTAAGCAGCGTACAGCAAAAGCTAAGGCTGTGTCGTGTTTTTACAATTGCTTTCTTTTCTGATTTAAAGTTCAAATACGGAAAGTTAATTTTCTGCTGTTTATCTTCTGTAATTGCTGCTACCATTCCACAATTGCTCAATTCTTTTGAATACCGGTTTAATTCTTTGAGCGTATTAGTTTTTACTTCCACGTCGGATTCAACTATAATCAGCGGAATATTTAGTTCAAGCGCTTTATGTTGCGCCAACTGTAATACAAAACGGTAATTGGGCGATGGAGTCTGTGTTATTTCCGATAAATTAATAAGCTCAAAGTTATATTTGGTCTTAATTTCCTCAAGATGACGGGTTGTTTCTTCAGTACTGAAGTCATTGTAAATACAATAAAGAAAATTTCCGTCCGATTGATGAATGGATTTAATTGTCTCAATGGTTGTATTCAGGGAGTCTTTAACAGGAGTGATTACAAGTGCTTCGTACATAAAAGATTAAACTATCGTTTTTGGTTTTTATTGTTTCGGGGAATCATTGAAAACAAGGCTGAATTTCTTCGCAAGCTCTTGCAAATCATTTACCACCTGCTCATGCAAAGGTATTCCATTTTTCAATCTTTCAATTGTTAGTTCACGTTCAGGGTCGCCCGGGATAAGGACTTTTTCGTAACCTGCGGCTGGTTCTGCATTCCGGAATGTTTCAATCCAGTTATCCATGTGTGCTTTAAATTCTGAAGCTGGCCGAAAGGCATCAACACGGATTGCTCCCAGAAAATGTCCGATCCCATTTCCAACAGGATTGGCAGGTGGTTCAAGAAATGCAACGAACGGTGGAACCCAGGGACCGTAATTAGCGCCTGAAAGCACTGCAGAGAATATATCGACCATCGCACCCAGACAATAACCTTTATGCCCTCCATGCTCACGATCGCCCCCTAAAGGCAGCATTGATCCACCCTTCCTGAGAGCGAAAGCATCGGTTGTTGCATTTCCTTCCTTGTCCTGCGCCCATCCAAGCGGGGCATCTTCCCCTTTTCGCTGAAGAACTTCAAGTTTGCCATTGGCAACGGTAGTAGTTGCCATGTCGATTACAAACGGTGGCTGATTTAAAGCTGGAATTGCTACTGCAATTGGATTGGTTCCCAGAAACCTGCTTTTAGAAAACGTAGGAGCTACCAGCGGACTGGCATTGGTCATCGAAATCCCGATCATATCATGTTCAAGCGCCAGCATCGAATGATAGCCGGCAATTCCGTAGTGATTGGAGTTTTGTACCGCTACCCAGCCCGTGCCTGCTATTCTAGCTTTATCAATTGCTATCTGCATCGCATGAGGCGCCGTAACCAGTCCGAGGCCCAAATCTCCGTCCAAAACCGCTGTACTTGGCGTTTCGTGAATGATTTTCATTTCCGGCGTGGCATTCAACCGTTTAAGTTCCCATAACCTGACATAGCCGTTTAATCGCGCCACACCGTGAGAATCTACTCCCCGCAAATCAGCCTGGTTTAAACAATCGGCAGCTACCTTGGCATGATTGTCGGGGCAACCCATGCTTTTAAATATTTGAAAGGTAAATTCTTTTAAATAATCTGAATCGAAATTTATCATGAACAGCTTATAATTTTTTATTGAAATCTCTTGCAGAAGCCTGGTTGGTGGGCATAATCAGTAAATCGTCGATGTTTACATGTGGCGGACGGGTAATGACAAACAGAATAGTTTCAGCAATGTCTTTTGCGCTCAGTGGAGTAAATCCTTTGTAAACCTGCGCCGCTTTTTCTTCATCTCCCCGGAACCTGACCAGCGAAAATTCTGTTTCAACCGCGCCGGGGGCAATTGAAGATACTTTTATTCCTGAAGGCATGAGCTCAATCCGCATTGCTTTGGTGATGGCTGCCACTGCATGTTTTGAACCGCAATAAACCGATCCGTTTGGATATGCTTCTTTACCTGCAATGGACGAAATGTTGATAATGTGTCCGCATTGCCTTTCAACCATCCAGGGTGACACAATTCTGGTAATATAAAGTAAACCTTTGACGTTTGTATCGATCATGTTTTCCCAATCATCGACATCTGCTGAATTTACCGGCCCCAGGCCTGCCGCCAAACCTGCATTATTGATTAAAACATCAATGGCTTGCCATTCCTCCGGAAGGGATGACAACGCATTTTCAACTTCAAGTCTTTTTCGAATATCAAAGCTTAAAGTTTGAACTTTGCAGTCAAAATTTGTCTCTAACTGCATCTTTATCGAATCAAGACGTTCTTTTCTGCGTCCGGTAAGTATTAAATTGAAGTTATTCCGGGCGAGTAAATTGGCTGTTTCAAGTCCGATACCTGCTGTGGCTCCGGTAATTAAGGCTATTTTCTGATTCATTGAATTTGTTGGTTGATAAGAGTGCTAAAATTAAAAATATCTGAAAACTTATGGAATAACAAACTACTTAATTATTTTTGTTTCTGCATTTAAAGAAAACAAACGTTATGATCGAGCAAAAAGAGGAAATCCGTGAGTTTACAATTGATCAAATTCCGGAGGAGCAAAATATTCAGGATATTATATTTAATTTAATGGCCGACCCAAATCTGGCTCCGATAAATTATTTTAATGATTTCAGCGAAGAAACAGTTGATGTGGCTTCAATGGCGAACGATGAGACTGATGAAACTGGCATTTTTTGTTCTGAAAACGGACAGTTGATGGCAATGACAACACATGCTTTGCACCATCATCTCGAAATTGACCCGCAGAAAGCTACTGAAATGCTGATAGCGCGTGCGGTTCGTAAAATGATTTGTTTTGGAGCTGTTCCTGAAGCTGTCAGTTCTTTTTTATACCATATAAACATTGCCGACCCGAACGGTCAGTACATCGCTTCAGGAGCGAAGAACGGACTGGTAAATGCCTGCAATAAATTCAATATTAAACTAACCGACAGAAAGATACGGTTTGATTATTTTTCGGCGCACGGACCGGTTTATCCTACCATTATTGTTAGTTTAATGGGTTCAGTTCCTGACAAGGATAAAATTGTAACCCACAGTTTGAAGAAAAAAGGAAACAACATATTTATGATCGGTGGATCGTATGACGACGTAAATTCTTCTGAATATTTAGAGTTTTATCACGAAATATCAGAATCCCCACTGCCTGTTTTTGACATTGATGTTGAAGTTGGTATTCATGCTGTAATGAAACGCCTTATCGCGGAAGGCTTGTTGAGTTCTGCGAATCCCGTTGGCAAGGGTGGATTGTTTTTCTCGTTGCTACGTGCCGGGATGCCTTCAGGATTTGGCTTTGACATTACCACTGATGCCGAAATCCGTAAAGATGCCTTTCTTTTTGGAGAAGCAATGGGGCGTATCGTTGTTGGTGTAGATCTTACGAAGGTCGATGACTTTGTTGATTTGATGTTAAGCCTGAAAGTGCCATTTTTTGCATTGGGACACGTAACCAAAGGCGAAATAAGAATTGATGATGAAT
>DAITNH010000106.1:6968-15710 GCA_036834745.1 Prolixibacteraceae bacterium | reverse complement strand
ATCAAAAATCAGATTGTCAGTTTGTTATGGATGGATAGCTGCAATGTGGGTTAAGTCAGATTTTGATTGGAGTAATGAGAGATGGATGGAAATTAACTCGAAAATTGGGTCTGAGAGAATAGATATCTTAAAAAAAAGAATCATTTACTCAACTAAACTACTTCGTATGACACAAAACGAACTTGAGATGAATTATGGTGAGTGTGCAGAGTTAAATGAAACAGTGAAAAAAGTCGAATCCTATTTATCGAAAATTCATGATTTGAAGCAAAAGTTTGAGCAATAAGAAAAACGAAACAACGAAAATATAAATACTACTCACCTTTAAAAAACCACTATCATGGGCATGTTCGCAATTTTTCCGTTTTTAATTATCATCATCTATTTGGGGATCACATTTGGAATACTCTACCTGATTTATACCTGGGTAAATAAGTTTATTGTATTGCGCCAGGAGCAAAACGACCTTTTGCGTGAGATCATTAAAAAGATGGACAATAAATCAAACGCTGCGCAGACAGACTAACAAGGACATAACCTGATAACGTTCTGTACAGCAGTGAGGGTTTTCCATAAAGTGAAGCCCTCACTCCCTCAAAGTAAATCGCCTCACTATATTTCATTTTCCTCTTACAAATCAGAACTTCGGCAAAAAGTTATAATGCTGGTTTATCTGCGATTAAAAATTCGCAGTACCCATGTGCGACTCTGATAAAAGCCGTTAACTTTGTGTGGTCTAATAAAAAATCGCTAAAAAGAGAGTTTCGATGAACATGAAACGAGCCATGAGAATTACTTCTCACACAGGAGAATGATTATTGGTGAGTTCCATCTGGCAATTAAAAAACAAATTATAAACAGATGAAAATTTGGGAAAAACGCATTTCAAAAATCCTACTGATCACGGTATTTTTATTCACAGTGATTATTAATATTGCTTCCGCACAGTCAGTATTTGTTGGAAAAGCTGGAGCAGAAGGTAAAGTGTTAAGAAAATATATTGAACCTTCAGAATTGAAAAAACTCGTTGATAACCCGGTCGATTCAATCTGGATAATTGATGTCCGATCGGAAAAAGCTTTTAATAATGGTCATATTCCCACGGCAAAATCATTTCCTTCAGGAACAATAACGAGCCGGTTAAATGAAATTCCCAAAGACAAGTATTTAATTATGTACTGCACTGTGGGTGGCACGGTGAAAATGGTTTCAAAAAAGCTGCGTAAAGCCGGTTATAAACGAACCATCAACTGGGGTGGACTTTCAAGATGGGAATGGGAAAAAGCAACAAAATAAGAATGTGATATTTTAGATTTAGCTTTATTTGCGCAATCAAATCAAACTATCATCAAACAACAATAATTGGTACAAAATGAGAATCGAATACGACATCAAACTGGGTTTTAAGGATGTAATGTTTCGGCCAAAGCGGTCAACCCTGAAAAGCCGCTCGCAGGTGAGCCTGGATCGTACATTTAAAATGAAGCACACAAATGCCGAATGGACCGGAATTCCGATTATGGCCGCAAACATGGATACAGTGGGTACTTTCGAAATGGCAATAACCCTCGCTGAAAAAAAACTGTTTACAGCCATTCACAAACATTACAGCATTGAAGAATGGAACCGGTTTATGGCAATGGCTCCGCAGGGAATCGAGAATTATATTGCCATCAGCACTGGCACCGGATCGCGTGATTTTGAAAAGATTGATCAACTTTTAACTGCCAACCCTCAATTGAAATTTATTTGCATTGATGTGGCAAACGGCTATTCGGAGCATTTTGTTTCGTTTGTGAAACAAGCCCGTAAAAAATACAGCGATAAAATTATTATTGCCGGAAATGTGGTTACCGGCGAAATGGTTGAAGAATTATTGCTTGCGGGCGCCGACATAATTAAAGTCGGAATTGGTCCGGGTTCGGTTTGTACCACACGTGTAAAAACCGGCGTCGGATATCCTCAACTTTCGGCCATTATTGAATGTGCCGATGCTGCTCACGGCCTCGGCGGACAAATCATCAGCGATGGTGGCTGTTCAACTCCGGGCGATGTAGCCAAAGCTTTTGGTGCAGGCGCTGATTTTGTGATGCTCGGCGGAATGCTTGCCGGACACGATGAAAGTGGTGGTTCAACCATCGAGAAAGATGGTAAAACTTACAAACAATTTTATGGAATGAGTTCGGCCACTGCCATGGACAAACATGCCGGAGGTGTAGCCGATTACCGCGCCAGCGAAGGTAAAACGGTTGAAGTTCCGTACCGTGGAAAAGTTGAAAATACTATTCATGACATTCTGGGAGGCATTCGCAGTACCTGCACTTATGTTGGCGCCTCTCAATTAAAAGAACTTAGCAAACGGACTACATTTATTCGCGTAGCCGAACAGGAAAACAGGATTTATACCCGATAACCGATGATCCTCAAAATACTTTTTGTCATTGCCATTGTCCTGCAATTTTTTGCAGTGGGTGTTGCGCTAAAACTTACCAGAGTTACCAAGTTCAATTTTTCGTGGATGTTACTCACGATTGGCTTTATCATGATGGCCATTATGCGGCTAGTCGAGTTTCTTCCTTATGTCAGTAATATTAAGCCTCAGGATTACCGCGAAATATTTGTCTGGATGGGCGTATTCACTTCACTTGCCTTTGCGATAGGCGTTTTCATGATCCAAAAGATTTTCAAGTACATGAAACGGGTGGAAGATTCCCGCCGCCAAACCGAAAAAATGTTTCTGAATACAATTATTCAAACTGAAGAAAAAGAGCGCAAACGATTTGCAAAAGACCTTCACGATGGGCTTGGGCCACTGCTTTCGACCGTAAAGATGTCGGTTTCGTCGCTGTCACAAATGAAACACGATGAGGCATCGCGCGAAATTGTTGAAAACACTGAACTGGTGATCAATGAAGCAATCAAGAGCCTGAAAGAAATTTCGGACAACCTGAGTCCGCATGTTTTAAATAATTTCGGACTGGTTCGCGCTTTGAACAATTTTTCGAACAAAATCAACATTACCAAAACCATCCGAATTAACCTGGAGTCGAACCTGAAAGATGAACGTTTTGACAGCAATGTGGAAGTCGTTTTGTACAGGGTGGTCTGCGAGTTGATAAATAATACCATCAAACATGCAAAGGCTAAAAAGATCGACATATCTTTGACCAAAGCGGACGATTACCTGACCATTGTTTACCAGGACGACGGCAAAGGTTTTAATGTGGCCAAGGTAATTGAACAGCCTGCCAGCAGCGGAATGGGATTTTCAAACATCTATTCTCGCATAAATTCGCTGAAGGGCGAAATCAACATTGAAAGTGAACACAAAAAAGGAACCTGGGTAACCATAAAAGTTAAGATGCATGACGAGTAATCAATTGAAACGGAAAGTAATTATTGTTGACGATCATACCCTTTTCAGAAATGGACTGCGCATTCTTTTAAACAATCTGGAAAATTACCATGTAATTGCAGAAGCTGCCAACGGAAAACAATTTTTAGAACTTCTCAATACGATTGTTCCTGACCTGGTTCTGATGGATATAAGTATGCCGGTGATGGATGGAATTGAGGCATCTGCCATTGCCCATCAGAGGTATCCAGATCTGAAAATCATAACCTTGTCGATGTACGGAGAAGAAGATTATTACTATAAAATGGTGAATGCCGGGGTTAAAGGATTTGTACTGAAAAACTCTGATATCAAAGAAGTTAAAACAGCTTTAGACATTGTTTACGAAGGTGGTTCATTTTTCTCTTCCGAATTGCTTCAAAACCTTGTCAACAGCCTGAAATCAGCGCCAAAGAGCAAAGAATTTCATACTGAATTATCGGAACGCGAAATGGAAATCCTGATTCTGATCTGTCAGGGAATGTCGAACCAGGAAATTGCGGATAAACTTTTCATCAGTAAACGAACAGTTGATAAGCACCGCGCCAATATCCTCGAAAAAAGCGAAAGCAAAAACACAGCACAACTGGTGGTTTATGCGATTAAAAACCGGCTGGTGGAGTTGTAACCGTGACTGAACCGATTGGCTGTTTTGCAGATTATTTTCTTTGGGATGTAATCCATGGCTGATGGTTTATGTCGGGCAAAATTTTGAATTACAGCTAAATTACCGGGCCGAAACCTGCCTTCCCGAACTGAATAATCAAACTTTATCAGCGTCTTTTATTCAATTACGACCATTCATAGAAAAATCTTTGCCAATTAAAAGATCCTAAATTATGAGTTAATCCAATTAGCTGCGAGATATTACCGTTTCATTTGTTATTTATTTAAACAAATAGTCAATCCTTAAGGCAACGGACAGATAAACCTCCTGGTTTCTCAGCAGGACCTTTGAACACGAGTTCGATATTGGTGTTCATACCTCTTATCCAGATACGCTCCGTATTAAAATCGGTAGAAGTCCACCAGCTTCCTCCGTTATTAATTATATTGAATATTCCATCCATGGAACGATATCCACCCGGGAGCGCGTTAAAGCCTGATTCGTTGGTAGCTCCGTAATTAGGAGACTCCCAATGGGAGGTTCCTGATTCTTTCAGTTTGCCGCCTGCAACATCTTCACCTCCAAGATAAGTTGTCAGTTCTGACCACTCTGTATCAGTTGGAACGTGCCAGCCGGTGGGGCAAAGTTTGCCTGTTTTTACTGCATAACCATTATATAATGCTCCATATGTGTTTTTATATGTTGAATCATTATTATACCAATAAAATGCAGGGTTTGTTAAAGCAATTGAATCACGGTTGGTCCATGCCGCATTATCGGCAACTAATGGTATTGCCATACCATCATTATACTTTGTGGTTTTCAGGTTTTCGGCCATCCATGTCTGATTACCGATGGTTACAGTTTTATAAATATTACCTTCAATGTCTGTAACAGATTGTGCCTGAATTTCTACCAAACATAGACCAATCATGAATACACCAATTAACTTAACTAATATATGTCTCGTTATTGTCATTTCTGCTTAGATTTAATATGAAATCGGAACATCATTTCTGCACAATTTCCACCCTGCGATTGAGTGTTCTTCCTTCCTCTGTATCATTTGAAGAGACAGGGCAAACAGGACCAACGCCATCACCGGTCAATCGGTTTGGTGCGATGTTGTATTTTGATACCAGGTAATTCTTAATAGATTCACCCCGGCTTTTTGAAAGTTTTTGATTCATAGCAAAATCACCTACATTATCAGTATGTCCTACGATGTAAACATTTAGCTCTGGGTTTTCCTTAAGAAATGTAGCCACTGAGCTGATTGCTTTTTCCGATTCAGGCTTGATGTCAGATTTTCCGGTATCAAAAAGGATTCCATATAGGGCGATTTTACCTTGTGAGGCTATGCTCCCTTTGATATCCAACGCACTGACTTCCTGGTTCATCGCATCTACTTCGATAGAAAAGATACCATAATTATCCAGATCGCTGCTATAAGTGTTCGCATTCACATAAATCCAGAATTCTTTACCATTGTATGTGGTTTTAAATATGTTTCCATCTGATCTCTTTTCAATTTCACCACCTACTGCTTTGATGGCATTAACATGGTTTTGAAGAATCTGAAGGCCTGAAACCACCCGTTTATTATCTTCCTTTTTACGAAACCATACTTCACGGTAAACCCCTTCTTTCTTAATTGAACTGCCACCCCTGTCAACTGTAAATTCATAAGAACCAAATTCAGTGTAATTGCAATAGTCCAGATAGAATCCTTCAAAAGTGGTAAAAAACCTGAAGGTCTTATCAAGACATTCAGGTTTATCTACCTGCCCAAATGAGCAGAAAACCACACTGTTCATAAAAAGTGTTAAAAGAATTTTTTTCATAATGGCTTGTTTAAATTATTAGTTAGATATAAGTACAATGCACAGAAAAATGGAGTCAGCATTCCTTCACTTCAACGTTTGATGATTTTAAATGATTTTAATTCATTTGGAGAATTGATGTCCGGTTGAGATGCATTATCTTGGTTCTGAATAACTTTTAAAATATAAGTTGCAGGTACCAAGCCTTCCATGTTTATCGAAGTTTCGTTGTTTTCAAGTTTCTTTTCCTGTAAAAGTTTTCCACTCAAGTCGTAAAGCTGATAACTCAGATTGTCAATTCTCAATCCAAAATATTCTGAATTACGCAAACTCAAGGTAAGTAAGTAGCTGGTAGGATTTGGGTAAGTTGACCATTCCAATTTAATGCCTTTTGCTTCCTCAATCTCTTTTACAATTGAGGTTGTCAAAAACTCGGCAAGCGGTCGCACTGTTGCATGAACACTGATGATATGGTGCCTTACAAAGGGTGGGCCGGGATATTGAGGCTCTTCCCATGTAGAATCTAATTCCAAGGTGACAACAAACCCTGAATCAACAACGGAAATAGTACCAATCACATCCAGAGGAACACCTTGACTTAACGCGGAACCCTCCGTCTCCGTTTCATCGGAGTTCGAAGTAACAATTGCCACATCGCCAGGGTCAACAGGCGTAGTGTAGTGCCATTCGTAATTTCGTGTTCTCAGGATAATGGTTCCAAATATCGCGAAATCATTGTACCCCGGATTTTGAGGGTCATAAATGAAAGTGACCCCCGATTTGCCATCTTCGTCCGATCCGGGGATCACAATTCCATCTTGTTGCCATAGCGAGTAATCCTTGGTTTCCCCAAAAGGCCCTCCGGGAACCTGTCCAGACGAATAGTTGTTTGTCTCTGTGCGATCCGTTGTTGAACCTTGTACGGAAACAGAAGATGACGCGAGTTCAACTATTCCTTCTGCAGCCCCGGTATTTTTACAGATAGCTGTCATATTTATGGTCTTTTTCCATACTGCTTCATATTTATCATTGGCATATCCAAATAGAATATCACGTGCCCATTTCCGTTCAAACGTTCCGGTAAAAGAATATCTGGCCTGTATCACATATGCATCATGAATGGGATCCTCAATTACAATTGTGGCACTCGCCCCGGCAACACGGTCGCATCCCATCGGATTCTTATAAATGAAATAGGCCCGGAGTATGGCAATACCCGGTGAAGCGCCTGTTAGAAAGTTTGGATGGGCTATTCCATTTGCATCCGTTGTTACAGTCTGTTCCGTGAATGCGCCATTTTCGCTTCCATTAAGAATCATACCCTGAAATTGGGATGCTGTCAGCGTTATGGTCCTATTGGCAAGTGGTATTCCGTCGCAATCAACAAGGGAAATATGCACAGGAACTGATTCGCCTCGCGCAGCTTTCGTTTTTGAAGGAGTGATCACCATCTGGTCGTCCTGAACATCCCGTGCCTCATCAGTATTCGTATTGCGCTTATTTACCTCAAACTGCTCAATGGTTGTGGCGATATTTGAAAATACCTGCGTTCCAAGGGTTGTTCCCACCTCTGCGGCCTGACTGGCAGAAGAAAATACCGTTGACCCTGTAGTAACAGTTTCGCGCGAACACACAGTTTCCAGGCTGATCGTCATCTCATAGGCGCCCTCACTACCGGTAACTGACCCGGAAATAAGATAATCGCTTCCGGCAATTTCCCCTTGCGGTGCTGTATGGGCGTGACTTAATCCAAAAACAATTGAATCCGAAATATTTCTATCACGCCCAACAAGGGTTCCATCGAGAAAAGTAAGGCAGCTTGCGGTGGGGTCATTAAACGCTCTATCTTCAGCAGTGAAAGCTGCCCTGAACAGATACTGCCACTGAATTATCTTTGCAGGATCACCAGGTTTGGGAACCTGAACATCCATATCGTACAGCATAACAATACGCTTTGGGCAATCGCCGCAACCTTGAGCAAAAGAAATAATTGGATAGCTGAACAAAACGAAAAGTAAAAAAGAAGCAGCATGAAATAAAAATTTTGTTTTCATTTTTACTACGATTTATATTCTTTCCTACTCATTTGGCTTTTCGGTATCGCCCCGTTTTTATGGTTTCTGGATTCCATTTTTTCATCTATGTTTAAACTTATCCAAAACTTGAATATAGTTCTAAAATATATATCTAAACCGGATTTTTGCTGTGAAATTTTAAAATTGAATTGTCTTCATCCTAACAAATATATAAATAGCCCTTTGTAAGTTACCAAATATTGATTTTATGAGTATAATATTTTTTGGGCAAATAATGCGTAATCTTATTATTGGTCAGCAGAATTGAAAGTTGCAAGAAAGTATCCATCTTCTTTTTGAAATATGGAATGCTATTACCACAATCATTGTTAATAAACGGTTTTGCGTGACAGATGTTGAAACAAGTTTAGCATAAAACTCAGATAAACACTTGGTCCCAATCTTTTAAAAAGATTGGGACCAAGTGTTTACTGATCAGTTTTAGATTTCCAGAATTTGAACCAATCGGTTATTTTTTCAAAATATTCTTTGCCAATTAACAAGAAGATAGAGCGATCGGGAATTTAACAGGCGAACTGACGAACCATAAATAGTCATCAGCTTCCCGATACATAATTGAATGATATCGGATTCATTACAGAATGTCATAACTTGAAAATTATTGAGAATCTAAATAACTCAAACTCACCCCCTGCCTTGCCGGCAGGCAGGGAAGTCCGCAGGCGGCCTTCCCTGCCTCTCTTTTTAAAAGAGAGGGGGCAAGCACCATGGGTGCGAGGGGTGAGTATGTATGAAAAGAAATTTATTCGAATGACAGATCGGCCATCGTATCGCGGTAAACCGAGAAAACCCTTGCCCTTGAAATAAAACCTACATATCTGC
>DAITNH010000106.1:0-6868 GCA_036834745.1 Prolixibacteraceae bacterium | reverse complement strand
GTATCGCGGTAAACCGAGAAAACCCTTGCCCTTGAAATAAAACCTACATATCTGCCTTCGTCAATCACAGCGAGATTATATCGTTTGCACGTTTTAAATTTTTCAGCAACCACCTCAACCGAGTCGTTCGGTGAAATAAAAAATTCAGGCATATACATTAAATCGCTCACACTGATTTTTTCGTACAAATCCTGTTCGAACATAAGGTTTCGAATATCATTCAGCTTGATCATGCCCTGCATCATTCCGTTTTCGTCCACAACAGGAAACAAATCCCGCTTGGAACGGGCAATAGAATAAGTCATCTGACCTAAATTCATATCAGGCGACAAAATCTCAAAATCGGTCTCGATCAATTCTTTCACATTCATAAAATGCATCGCTGCCTTGTCCTTGTGGTGGGTAACCAACTCGCCCAGCTCGGCCAGACGTTTGGTATAAATTGAATGTGGCTCAAAGCGGGTAGCGGTAACATAAGCGACTGTTGCCGATATGATTAATGGAGCCAGCAACTGATAACCACCTGTTATTTCGGCAATCAGAAAAATACCAAGTAGAGGGGCGTGCATCACACCTGCCATAAGGGAGCCCATGCCAACAAGTGCAAAATTGGCAGGCGACAAGTTCAGTCCAAAAAATGTGTTCAGTGAAAGGGATATAATATAACCGCCGATTGCGCCCATGAACAAGGTAGGTGCAAAAATGCCTCCCACCCCTCCGCTTGCTGTGGTTACGGCCATTGCGAATACTTTAAAAATCAGGATAAGAAAAAGTATTATCAGCAACACATATGGATCCGATTTCCAATCAAAGAATACTGAATTATTCAACAAATCAGGTCCCTGTCCATTAAATATTTTGTTGATTGAATCATAACCTTCGCCCCATAATGACGGGAATATAAATACCATTATGCCCAATGTGATACCACCAAAGATAAGCCTGGAATAGCTGTTCCTGATTTTCTTGACCAATTTTTCAACATGCATTCCGGTGCGGGTAAAATAAACTGAAATAAACCCACTGAAAATGCCAAGTAGAATATAATATGGAAGGTTTCCGTAATCAAATTGGTTTTCGATTGAGAAATGAAACATTACCGAATTGCCCATGAAAAAATAAGCCAGCGTGGCAGCAGTAATTCCTGAAATAAGCAATGGGATAATTGAAGCCATTGTCAAATCGAGCATCAGCACTTCAAGCGTGAACATGATACCGGCCACAGGAGCTTTGAAAATTCCGGCAATAGCACCGGTTGCACCACAGCCAATCAGCAAACGCACCTGATTCTGATTAAGCTTAAACAAAGTCGAAATATTTGAACCAATGGCAGCGCCGGTATAAACAATTGGAGCCTCAGCTCCGACTGAACCTCCGAAACCGATGGTAAATCCGCTGGTAACCATCGACGAAAACATATTGTGCGCTTTTATTACGCTCCCTTTTTTGGAGATGACCGACAATATTTTAGAAACTCCGTGGCTAATATCGTCCTTTATAAGATACCTGACAATCAATACACTAATCAGAATACCTATCATTGGGTATGCCAGGTAAAAATAACTTTCCTCAGAATCTTTAAAATACCGTGTTAAAAAATTACTGACATAATGAATGAAATTTTTAAGCATAAAAGCGGCTGTTCCGCTAAGTATGCCCACAAATAAACTGAGGATATATATTAAGTTCTTTTCTGAAATTTCAGCCAGCCATTTCTCGAATCTTCTATTCATCAAATATCAATTGATTATTTATTCTTCTTTTTAAAAACCTCTTTCATACTTTGCCAGAATGGTTTTTTTTCTGTTTGAGCATTCTGTTTGGCTTCCTCTTTTGCCTGTTCCGCGCGCGTTTTCTCCCTTACCACAATACCGTCTTCCTCCCTTTTATCTTTCCTTCCGAACAAATCCTGAAAAAATCCCTTTACCGTTAATGGAAGAACTTCGCGGAAAGGCGGAACATCAAGCATGGCCAGCGTTTCTCCTGAAGGTTGATCAAACCTGCTGTACCGTATATCCTGGAACTTACTGTTGCGAAGTACCTGACTGTAAAACTGGCCAACAATTGGCAGCGCAGTATGTCCGCCAGCCCCGGCGCCCAGAGTTCTGAAATGAACAGATTGGTCTTCTCCGCCAACCCATGCACCAGCCACCAGTTTCGGTGTCATTCCAATAAACCATCCATCGGCCTGATCCTGAGTCGTTCCGGTTTTCCCAGCAAAATCACCGTCAATTCCCCATTTTGTGCGGATTGCACTTCCAGTACCACCATCAACCACCGATTGAAGCATGTGGATAATGATGCGGCAGTTTTCAGCTTGGGCCAGTTGTTCATCGGGTTGAATATTGTCAAATTTTTCGAGTATTTGCCCTGTATTCGACTCAATCGACTTCAAATAATAGGGTTTCACTTTTCGTCCGCCATTTACAATTTCAGAATAAACACAAACCATCTCTTCCAGCGAAACAGATGGCGTACCAAGTGCAAGCGATGGATATTCAGGTAATTCCGATTCTATTCCCATCCGGTTTGCCAAATCAATCACACGTGAAATTCCGGTTTGCATCAGCACATCAACGGCGATAGTATTGATGGATTTTGACAAAGCTCCTTCCATCGAATAATAACCGGTGTAATCATCGTGCGAATTCTCGGGCGACCAGTTGCCAAAGTCTTCATAAATCCTTTTTTCGTTCGAAAAGTAGGTGTCAGGCGAAATGCCTGATTCAAGTGCAGCAAGGTAAACAATGGGTTTAAATGTTGAACCCACCTGCCTTTTTGAAATGGTATGATCGTATTTAAAATAGCGGAAATCATTTCCGCCGATGTAGGCCTTTAACTCTCCGGAATATGGATCCATCGCCATAAATCCGGTATTCAGTATCTTCAGATAATACTGAACAGAATCCATTGGAGTCATTTCAACCTGCTTGCTTCCGTTCCAGGTAAACAGTGAAACCGATGTTGGAGTATTGAAAATTTCTTTGATCTGATCTTCAGGAACACCGCGTTTTTTTAAATTCCGGTATCTTTCAGAACGTTTCATGGCGCGTGTGACTACCGATTGATCATTTCCCCATGGTCTGCCCTTTCCCCAATGTTCATCAAATAAAGCCTGAAGAGTTTTCATCTGGTCTGAGACAGCTGATTCTGCAGCCATTTGCATGTCAAAATCGAGCGTAGTCTGAACTTTTAATCCGTCGGTATATAAATTATAAATGGTTTGATCTTCTTTCAGGTGATCTTCGCACCAGGTTTGCAGTATCGGGCGAATTTTTTCCATCAGATACGGAGCCGGACCTTCGTTGTAAGTAATCAGGTTATATGAAAGGTCCAAAGGTTCCGATTTGTACATTTCAGCCTCGGCCTTCGAAATATAGCTGTGTTTTTGCATCTGTTCAATCACCACATTGCGCCGTTCCAGCGACCGCTCCGGATTTTTTCGCGGATTGTAACTGTTGTTTGCTTTCAACATTCCAATTAAGGTTGCAGCTTCGTGAACATCTAATTTCGATGGTGGTTTGTCGAAAAACCGCTCCGATGCAACTTCAACCCCAAATGTATTTTCAGCAAAAGGAACAGTATTCAGGTAAAGTGTGAGAATTTCATCTTTTGTATATAATTTTTCCAGACGGTAAGCCACAATCGATTCGCGTAACTTATTGATTGGCATTGAAAACGCGCCAAACGATTTTCGTGGATATAAATTTTTAACTATTTGCTGGCTTAAGGTACTTCCTCCACCGGAACTCCGGTCCTGTAATAAAACAGATTTTAAGAATACACGAAGCAGGGCAATTTCATCAATTCCACGATGGTGATAAAACCTCGAATCTTCGGTGGCAATCAATGCGTTGATCAAATTTGGGGAGATTTCACCAAAACTCACGTTGCTGCGGTTTTCGATGTAATACCGACCGATCAAGCGGCCATCATTGGAAAAAACTTCAGTCGCCACAGGATTTTTCACTTTTTGCAATTCCTCTTTCGAAGGAACCGGACCAGTAAATCCAAGGTAAACAATCAGAAAAAGAAGAAATGCCAGTAGTACCAATGCAATTCCTGTTTTTAGCAGAAAAATGGCAACTTTTCGTCCGAAACTTTTTGACGAAGCGGAACTTTTCTTTGCTGACCGGGAAGATGTTTTTGTTTTTACAGCAGACATGGGTGTTTTCTTTTTCACACGAAAATTTTGTATTTGATAAACTGACAACAAACTTAATTCAATTAATCAGCATTCAGTATATAAGTCTGGCTTAGCAGGTTTTGGTTGGGCAAAATTAATCTAAAATGAGTTTACATTAGTTTTAAACGAGAAAAGTTAAACTTAATTTCAAATTGATTGTACTTTTAATCTAAAAATCAGTTTGTTTTGAAGTAAAATTAGATAACATATATGAAAATAGCAGTTTCCGGAGCAAATGGATACATCGCCAAGAATCTGGTTCGTGAACTCGAAGCAGCCAATCACAAAATTGTGGCTATTGAAAGAAGTAAACTTTACAACGTTAAAAAGTTATCTGAAATACTGGCAGACGTTTCAGTGGTAATAAACCTTGCAGGAGCGCCGATTCTGCAAAGATGGACGCCTGCCAATAAGAAAGAAATCATCAAAAGCCGGGTCGAAACAACCCAAAATATGGTTAAAGCAATCAATGGTTTGCCCGACAACAAAAAGCCCCGCATTTTCATATCAGCTTCGGCAATAGGCATTTACTCATCAGCTAAAGTTCATACCGAAAGAAGCACTTCATTTTCAAATGATTTTGTTGGCGAAGTTGTGCAAGGTTGGGAAAACGCGTCATCTGATTTATCTCCAAAAGTCCGCAAGGTGATTTTCAGGATTGGCCTGATTTTGGGGAAAGAGGCAAAAACCATTAAGAATTTGTTACCATTGTTTAAAATGGGACTTGGTGGAAAGATCGGAACAGGAAGTCAGCCCTTCCCTTTTGTGCATATTTACGATGTGGTAAATGCAATTATTTGGGGAATTGAACACGAAAATGCACGAGGAGTCTATAATCTGGTTGCGCCTGATAACATTGACAATAAAACATTTACCAAGGTATTGGCACAATCAGTAAAAAGACCGGCAATTTTTACCGTTCCTGAATTTGCACTGAAATTAGTGCTGGGCGAAGCATCGTCACTACTTCTTCAAAGCCCTCAGGCTGTTCCAAAAAGATTGTTAAACGAAGGTTTTGTGTTTCTTTTCCCTGATATAAAATCGTGCCTTGCAGAAGTTGTAAAATCAAAAAATTAAAACTTAGCAATTACATGAAAAACTCATGAATAAAGAATTGTGCGCTTTTTTCGTGAAAAAATCCGGAATATAATACGATTGACTGATAAAATTTTAATTTTGTTTTTTGTAGAAAAATACATAATTAACTTAACAGATACAGTATGCCGGAAAATTATTTTAAGAAATTCCCTAACAAAGAAGGTTTTTTTAGTGAATACGGAGGAGCATTTATTCCTCCTGTACTTGAAGCTGAAATGAAGAAGATTAATGATGCATATTATGCTATCAGCAAGTCCCATAACTTTATTTCCGAACTTAGAAGCATTCGAAAACATTACCAGGGAAGACCAACTCCTGTTTATTATTGCAACCGTCTTTCTGAAAAATATGGAGCAAGGATCTATCTTAAACGTGAAGATTTGAACCATACCGGGGCTCACAAGCTTAATCACTGCATGGGCGAAGCCCTTCTGGCCAAATTCATGGGAAAGAAAAAACTGATTGCAGAAACCGGAGCCGGACAGCACGGAGTCGCCCTTGCAACTGCTGCTGCTTACTTCGGGCTTGAGTGCGAAATCCACATGGGCGAAGTTGATATTATCAAAGAACATCCAAATGTTGTGCGGATGCAAATTCTGGGAGCAACGGTTGTGCCTGTTTCTCATGGGTTAAAAACACTTAAAGAAGCAGTTGACTCAGCATTTCTAGCCTATATGGAAGACCCCGTTAACACGATTTATTGCATTGGCTCAGTGGTTGGACCACATCCATTCCCAATGATGGTTCGCGATTTTCAACGGGTAGTCGGAATAGAAGCCAAAGAACAATTTTTCGAAATGACCGGAGAACTGCCAGATAGTGTTGTGGCTTGCGTTGGTGGCGGTAGTAATGCCATGGGGATTTTTACAGCTTTTCTCGACGATGAGGAATGCAAATTGTATGGTGTTGAACCTGGTGGTCACTCACTTAATCTTGGAGACCATGCTGCCACGATGACGAAGGGAACACCCGGAATTATTCATGGGTTTAAGTGTTATCTACTACAAGACGAAAAAGGAGAACCATCGCCTGTTTACTCGGTAGCAAGCGGATTGGACTATCCCGGAGTTGGCCCGGAACATTGTATGCTTAAAGATTTGAAAAAAGTAAATTACGATGTAATTTCAGACAAAGAATGTATTGATGCTTTTTATGAATTGAGCCGGTTGGAGGGAATTATCCCTGCATTGGAAAGTGCACATGCAGTTGCTTATGCGTTAAAACTCGCTCAAAAAGAGCCTCAAAAATCAATACTTATCAACCTTAGTGGGCGTGGAGATAAAGACATTGACTTTGTACTCGAAAAATACGGACTTCCGGAAAATCGCAAAGATTGATAGAAATACGAAACGAGCCATGAGAATTACTTTCCACAAAGAAGGATGACTATTTTGGCGAGTTCCATCTGGCAATTAAAAAAACAAATTATGGACAGATGAAAGAGACCGTCTCAAAAACAGAAAGAGGCGGTCTCTTTTTTATAAGTAATCAAAAACTTAAAACTTGTCCGGTTTTTAGCTGGTCAATTATAAATTCAGTATAAAAGGCAGAAAGGGCCGGAAGCTCGGTGCAATGCGATGGAAT
>DAITNH010000105.1:0-15812 GCA_036834745.1 Prolixibacteraceae bacterium | reverse complement strand
TCGTCCCAGCTTTTAATCGACAAATCCTCAATTTCGTATTTGCAGAAAGCATAAATAAATGCGCTGGCCACACGTGCATTGGTGATGAGCGGAATGCTGTAATCAATGGCGCTGCGGCGGATGGTATAACCATTACTGATTTCGCGGCTGGTATGGTCTTTCGGAATGTTGATTACCAGATCGATTTTCTTTTCCTTGATTAATTCAAGCGTATTCGGATGTTTGTCTGTTTCATCAGGCCAGTAAACACGGGTCGATTCTATTCCATTATCACTTAAGAATGTTTGAGTTCCGCCTGTTGCAAACAAATTGAATCCCCGCTCAGAAAGTAATTTTGCACTTTGAATTAACTCCACTTTCGATCGTGCGGGACCTGAAGAAATCAGGATGTTTTTCTTCGGAATAGTGTAGCCTACAGAAAGCATTGATTTCAGGATCGCTTCGTAAAAGTTTTCGCCAATGCAACCCACTTCGCCGGTTGACGACATATCGACACCCAAAACCGGATCTGCATTCAGCAAACGTGCAAACGAGAATTGCGGCGCTTTTACTCCCACGTAATCAAGTTCAAACAGCGATTTGTCCGGCTTCTGGAAAGGAGCATCCAACATGACCTGTGTTGCAATTTCGATCAGGTTGTATTTCATCACTTTCGATACAAACGGGAAACTGCGCGATGCACGTAGATTACATTCAATTACCTTGATGTCGTTGTCTTTGGCAAGCAACTGCATATTGAAAGGCCCTGTAATATTGAGTTCTTTGGCAATCTGTTTGGCAATTTTCTTGATCCGGCGAATGGTTTCGACATACAGTTTTTGGGGTGGAAAAACGATGGTTGCATCGCCCGAGTGAACTCCGGCAAACTCGACGTGTTCCGAAATCGCATAAGCCACCACTTCACCGTTTTTGGCTACCGCGTCAATCTCAATTTCTTTGGCCTGCTCAATAAATTCTGAAACAACCACCGGATGTTCTTTCGAAACGTTGGCGGCCAGTGTCAGGAAATGTTGCAGCTGATCCCGATTCGAAACCACATTCATGGCAGCGCCCGAAAGTACGTATGACGGCCTGATCAAAACCGGGAATCCAACTTCATTAACAAAAGTATAAATGTCTTCAATGGTTGTCAGTTCCGACCAGCGTGGCTGATCAATTCCAAGCGTATCGCAAAGAGAACTGAACTTTTTGCGGTCTTCGGCACGGTCGATGTTCAGCGGCGAAGTACCCAGAATCGGCACATTCTGGCGGTGCAGTTTCATGGCAAGGTTGTTCGGAATTTGTCCTCCCATCGAGAGAACCACGCCTTTCGGAACTTCCAGGTCAACAATGTCCATCACCCGTTCGAAAGTGAGTTCGTCAAAATACAGGCGGTCGCAGGTATCGTAATCGGTACTCACCGTTTCCGGATTGTAATTGATCATGATCGAGCGGTAATTCTCCTTGTGGATGGTGGTGATGGCATTCACGCTGCACCAGTCAAATTCCACCGAACTTCCGATGCGGTATGCTCCCGAACCCAAAACGATCACCGATTTGTTGTCCCTCGGGAATTCAATGTCGTGTTCGTTGCCGTTGTAGGTCAGGTACAGGTAATTCGTTTGCGCCGGATATTCGCCCGCCAGCGTATCAATTTGCTTTACTGAAGGCAGAATATTTTTGCTTTTACGCCATTCGCGCACCTTCATCAAATCGCCGTTAATTTCTTTGTTTGAAGATTTTAGGACCAAACGGGCAACCTGAAAATCGGAATAACCTTCTTTTTTTGCCTGAAGCAACAGCGAATCGTCCAGCGATTGAAGCGAATCGACTTCTTCAAGCTTATTTTTGGTTACATGTATGTTCTGTAATTTTTGTAGGAACCATCGGTCAATTTTGGTCTTTTCGTAGATTTCATCCACCGAATAACCTTTGTTGAAAGCTTCAGCAATGGCAAAAATACGGCGGTCGGTCGGGTTGCTCAATTCCTCGTCAATCTGCTCAATGGTAATTTCTTCCTTGTTGGCCACGAAACCGTGCATTCCGATACCAACCATGCGGATACCTTTCTGAATGGCTTCCTCGAACGACCGGCCAATCGACATGATTTCGCCTACCGATTTCATCGAACTTCCAAGGTTTTTCGATACTCCTGAAAATTTATTCAAATCCCAGCGTGGAATTTTACAAACGATGTAATCGAGAGCAGGTTCAAAAGCGGCTGTGGTCACCTTGGTAACCTGATTATTTAATTGGTGCAGTCCGTAACCCAATCCTAATTTGGCAGCCACAAAAGCCAGCGGATAGCCGGTTGCTTTTGATGCCAGTGCCGAAGAGCGCGACAGGCGGGCGTTTACCTCAATCACGCGGTAATCTTCCGAATGCGGATCAAGGGCATATTGAACGTTGCATTCGCCAACGATTCCGATGTGACGGATAATCTTAATGGCCAGTGCGCGCAGTTTGTGGTATTCTGAATTTGAAAGGGTTTGAGAAGGGGCAACCACGATACTTTCGCCGGTATGAATGCCAAGCGGATCGAAGTTTTCCATGTTACAAACCGTGATGCAGTTGTTAAAACGGTCGCGAACCACTTCGTATTCAACCTCTTTCCAGCCTTTGATCGATTCTTCAACCAATATTTGTGGCGAGTAAGTAAAGGCTTTCGATGCCAGTGATTCCAGCTCTTCGTCGTTTGCACAAAAACCGCTACCCAGTCCTCCCAATGTGTAAGCAGCACGGATAATGATTGGATAACCAACTATTTTAACCGCAGCAAAAGCTTCTTCCATATTTAAACAGGCAATGCTTCGTGGAGTCAAAACGTCGATCTCTGCCAGTTTTCCTGAAAATATCTCGCGGTCTTCGGTATCAATAATCGACTGAACCGGAGTACCCAATACTTTCACATTGTATTTTTCCAGAATTCCCTGCCGGAAAAGTGCAACACCACAGTTTAGTGCAGTTTGTCCGCCGAAAGCCAGCAAAATACCATCCGGTTTTTCTTTGATAATGACCTGTTCAACAAAGAATGGAGTCACCGGAAGAAAATAAATCCGGTCGGCAATGTCTGTCGAAGTCTGGATGGTTGCAATATTCGGGTTGATAAGGATGGTTTCAATATTCTCTTCTTTCAGCGCTTTCAACGCCTGTGAACCGGAATAGTCAAACTCTCCCGCTTCACCGATTTTCAGCGCTCCCGAACCCAGTACAATTACTTTTTTAATGTCTTTATTTATCATGACTTTCTACTTTTATATTCGATCACATTGTTCATGAAATCGTCGAACAAAAACTCTGTATCGACAGGTCCACTGGCGGCTTCAGGGTGAAACTGTGTGGAGAAAAATGGTTTTGTCTTGTGACGGATTCCTTCGTTGGTTTGGTCGTTCACATTGGTAAACATCGGTTCCCAGTCTTCGGGTAAAGTTTTGGTATCCACAGCAAAACCGTGGTTCTGTGAAGTGATGAAACAACGATCGGTTCCCTGCAGCAATACCGGTTGGTTGTGGCTGCGGTGACCGAATTTCAGCTTGTAAGTTTCAGCTCCGGCCGCACGAGCCAGCAATTGGTTGCCGAGACAAATGCCCATGATTGGTTTTTCTGCATCCATCGTTTTGCGGATGTTTTCGACTGTAGCATCGCACAAGGCAGGGTCGCCCGGGCCATTCGACAGGAATATGCCGTCAAAATCTTCACCGCTGAAATCGTAATCCCAGGGCACCACGATCACTGTTGCATTTCGTTCGAGCAAGCAGCGAATGATATTGTATTTCACACCGCAATCAACTAAAACCACGCGGTGTTCTCCAGTGCCATAAACTTCCACTTTATCAGTACTTGCAATTGCAACCAGGTTTTCCTGATTAGGATCGTAAAAGTCGATCGCCTCATCTTCAAACTCAATTTTGCCCAGCAACGAACCTTTTACACGGATAATTTTGGTTAAAGCACGGGTGTCGATACCGAACAATCCCGGCACTTTGTTTTCTTTCAGCCAGTCGCCCAAACTTTTGATGGCGTTCCAGTGGCTGTATTCGAACGAATAATCAGAAACAATTAAACCCTTGATATGAATTTTATCCGATTCATAAAATTTGTATAAACCATGCTCTTTCGAGTCACTTGGCACACCGTAATTTCCAATCAACGGGAAGGTTGATACGAGAATCTGGCCCGTATATGAAGGATCTGTTAAGCTTTCAGGATACCCGGTCATGGCAGTATAAAAAACTACTTCTCCGGCTACCGATTTTTCATATCCGAACGATTTTCCTTCAAATGTTGTTCCGTCTTCCAGAATCAACCTGACTTTTCTTAGTTGTGTCATCGTTGCAATGCTAAATATTAAAAAAAATGCGTTTGACTACGGCTGTAGGGCAAACGCATTGTTGTTATTTTTAAACAAACTCTCTTTCCTATGTAACTTCGTAATTTTAACCTGGTATTTTTCAAGTTTCAATTCGTTTGTGTTTTTCATTACGGGCACAAAAATATAAATTATTTCTGAAAAAAAAGCTTGTTTTATTTATTTATTGCATATTTTTGCATCGAAAATGTATAAATATACAAAATGAAGAATCGCACCAAAAGGCAGCTTGCAATTAAACAGGCAATTCTCAGTGGACGGATCAGCAGTCAGGATGAGCTTTTGCACATCATGAAAGATCAGGGCTTCGAGTTGACGCAGGCTACTTTGTCGCGCGATTTAAAAATTTTGAAAGTTGCAAAAGTTTCCGATCAGGCGCTGGGATATGTATATGTTATTCCTGAAGGCCTGAATACCGAAAACCAACGCGAAAATTCACGGATTAATTTTTTGGCCGATGGGTTTCGTGATTTACAGTTCTCCGGAAATCTTGCTGTAATGCGAACAATGCCCGGTTATGCAAGTAGTCTGGCCGCAGTAATCGATAATTCAGAACCGTATGAAATCATTGGAACCATTGCCGGTGACGACACCATTTTAATAATCATGCGCGAAGGCGTTACGCACAGCGACCTGATCAACAGTCTGATACTGATTATGCCCAAGCTGGAGGATAAATTAGGGTAGTGTTCAGTCGCAGTTGGCAGTGAATCAATAGTTGTCGTGTTGTCAAAATTTGTTGTCAGTTGTCAAAATATCCTTTGCCGTTTGCCTTTAGGCAACGGTCCAAAAGATATGAAACACCAACCCGTCCGCGGTAAAATCTCAGTCAGTGAGGGACGGTAATTTCGGACGGAACAGAATTAAACATCTAAAAAGAGATGCAGGAAAAGAACGATTTGTGAGGATTTTGAAATTCCTGAAAACAAAAATTTATTAAAAACGAAAATGAAAGAATTAAAAAATATTCAGGTATTGGTTGCAACAGACGAGCATTTATCATACGTTGATCAGGTGAACGATGCCATCGAAAGCGCTTCAAAAGAGCGCGGAACTGGTATTGCACGTCGTACTTACGAATATATTGCCACCAAAATGAAAGAAGGCAAAGCCATTATTGCCCTCGAAAACGGGAAAACTTTTGCCGGTTTTTGCTACGTTGAAACCTGGGGAGAAAAAAGCTTTGTTGCCAATTCAGGGTTGATCGTTGCCAAAGATTTCCGCGGAATTGGCCTGGCCACCGCAATTAAACGAAAAGCATTTATGCTTTCCAGAACCAAATATCCGGATGCCAAAATATTTGGTCTGACCACCGGACTGGCTGTCATGAAAATCAACCATGAACTGGGCTATCGTCCGGTTACTTTTTCGGAATTGACTACCGATGAAGACTTCTGGAAAGGATGTCAAAGTTGTGTGAATTACGACATTTTGCAACGTACAAATAAAAGCAAATGCCTTTGCACCGCCATGGTGTTTGATCCGGTCTGGGAAAAGGACAAAAAAGAAGCGAAAAAGAAAAATGGCTGGGCAATTAAAGGTACTTTGCTCGACATCATCAAAAAACTGAAGCGGAACAGAGACGAAACATTGCCCAACGAATCCACAATTTTGACATTTTTATTTAAAAAGAAAATACAGAAAATATGAAGGATAAAGTAGTTTTAGCATTTAGCGGAGGTTTGGATACTTCGTATTGCGCAAAATACCTTTCGGTAGAAAAAAATCTGGATGTTTACACAGCAATCGCCAATACCGGCGGATTTAACCAGGCAGAGTTGGATGCAGTGGAGAAAAAAGCATACAACCTTGGCGCTATTAAGCACGTCACGCTTGATGTAACCGATACCTATTACGAAAAAAGTATCAAATACATGGTTTTCGGAAACATTCTCCGCAACAATACTTACCCGATTTCGGTAAGTTCGGAGCGTGTTTTTCAGGCCATTGCCATTATCGAGTACGCGAAACAAATCGGCGCAAAATATGTGGCCCACGGAAGCACAGGTGCCGGAAACGATCAGGTTCGTTTCGACCTTACTTTTCAGATTCTTGCTCCTGAAATACTGATCCTCACTCCGACCCGCGACCTCGAATTGAGCCGTCAGGAAGAAATTGATTACCTGAAAGCACACGGTGTGCAAGCCGACTGGAAAAAGATGGATTACTCCATCAACAAAGGACTCTGGGGAACCAGCATCGGTGGAAAAGAAACACTGAAATCGAATAAAACTTTGCCTGAAGAAGCATATCCGTCGCAACTTACCGAAACCGAAGAAAAAGAAATTACCCTCGATTTCATCGGAGGCGAGCTAAAAGGTGTGAATGGTGAAATTTTTGAAAATCCGGTAAATGCGATCCGTGCTTTGGATGCACTGGCCGCTCCTTTTGCCATTGGCCGCGACATGCACATTGGCGACACCATCATCGGCATCAAAGGCCGTGTCGGATTTGAAGCTGCTGCTCCGATCATCGCCATCAAAGCACATCAGATGCTCGAAAAACACACTTTGACCAAATGGCAGCAATACTGGAAAGAGCAGCTTGGCAACTGGTACGGAATGTTTCTTCACGAAGCCCTTTACTTTGAACCTGTGATGCGCGACATCGAAAAATTTCTTGAACATTCGCAGCAAACCGTTACCGGAAAAGTGATCGTAAAACTGAAACCATATAATTTTGTGCTGGTAGGAGTTGAATCTGACCACGATTTAATGCGTTCAGAATTTGGTGAATACGGCGAGAAGAACTCGGCATGGACAGCCGACGATGTAAAAGGATTTACAAAAGTGCTTTCCACTTCGCTGAAAATACATAATTCGGTAAATAAGACATTCTAGGGGAAAAGCGACTGGCAACTTGCTTTTGGCTTTTTGCCAGTTGCCAGCCGCTAGCTGCCAGCCGCATGATTTCCAAATTGATAATTTGATTAATCTGTAAAAATGATAAAAGTTGGAATTATAGGTGGTGCCGGTTATACAGCAGGCGAACTGATCCGTATTTTGCTGAACCACCCACAGGCCAATATTGCATTTGTGCAAAGTAGCAGCAATGCCGGAAACCTCGTTTCTGATGTTCATACCGATTTATTGGGTGATACCGATATCCAATTTGTTGCTGAAGCTGATTTTTCAAGCGTTGATGTGGTTTTCTTCTGCATGGGTCATGGCAAATCGAAAGAATTTCTTCAGAAGAATATTCTTCCTGAAAATATGAAAATCATTGATCTGAGCCACGACTTCAGGTTGAAAAAGGAGGGAAATGCCTTTGTTTACGGTTTGCCTGAATTGAACCGGGAAATCATCCGGAAATCGAATAAAATTGCGAATCCGGGTTGTTTTGCAACCGGAATTCAGTTGGCAATTTTGCCACTGGCAGCAGCAGGGTTGATCAAAGATGAACTGCATGTAAATGCCATTACCGGCTCAACCGGTGCAGGGCAAGCACCCAGTTCCACTTCGCACTTCAGCTGGAGAAACAGCAATTTATCGGTTTACAAAGCATTCGAACATCAGCATCTGGGTGAAATAGGCGAAAGTCTGAAGCAGTTGCAGCCTGATTTAAACCACGATATCAACTTTATTCCGGTTCGGGGAAATCATACCCGTGGCATATTTGCATCTGTTTACACCAAATTCGACGGCTCGATTGAAGATGCCAGAAAATTGTATCAGGATTATTACGCATCGCATCCCTTTGTGTTTGTTAGCCTGTCCAATCCTGATTTGAAGCAGGTTGTAAACACCAACAAAGCCATTGTTTATCTTGAAAAACACGGGAACAAACTGATGATTTTATCGGTGTCCGATAATTTACTGAAAGGCGCGTCCGGACAAGCTGTTCAGAACATGAACCTGATTTTCGGTCTGGAAGAAACGGCAGGATTGAATTTGAAGGCGGTGGCGTTTTAAGAAGTGATCAGTGGTCAGTCTCAGTTGGCAGAAAAAGGCACAAGTACCAAGATTAATCTCTGAATCTTCTGATCTTTTGACGACTTGGAACTGAAAGGAGCTCTGAAAGAGCTTAATATGAATAACCGCGGGTGAAACCCGTGGCAAATTGGAATCGAAAACCAGAACCCCGAATGGGGTTCAACTACAATTATTAGAAATGAATTTATTCGACGTATATCCGTTACTCGACATCACTCCAGTCAAAGGAGAAGGTTGTTACATGTGGGACGAAAATGGGACCAAATACCTTGATTTATATGGTGGTCATGCAGTTATTTCGGTTGGTCATTCGCATCCGCACTACATCAAAAGACTGACCAGCCAACTGAACGAGATTGGATTTTATTCCAACTCAGTGCAGGTTCCGCAGCAACAAGAACTGGCCGAAAAATTGGGACAAGTTTCCGGCTATCCGGATTTTCAGTTGTTCTTGGTAAATTCTGGAGCCGAAGCAAACGAAAATGCGCTGAAACTGGCTTCTTTCGTCACTGGTCGTAAAAAAATAGTAGCCTTCAAAAAAGGCTTTCATGGACGTACTTCAGCAGCTGTTGCGGTAACTGACAATCCAAAAATTATTGCACCGGTCAATCAAACTTCCAATGCAATTATTCTTCCGTTTAACGATTTGGAATTGCTTGAAGAACAGTTAAACACCAATGAAATAGCTGCTTTAATCATCGAAGGAATCCAGGGAATTGGTGGTATTCATGTTCCTGCGGATGGTTTTCTGGTTCAGGCTGAAAAACTTTGCAAACAATACGGAGCATTGCTGATTCTGGATGAAATTCAGTCGGGTTATGGGCGCAGCGGAAAGTTTTTCGCACATCAATATACTGATGTCAGACCGGACATAATTACCGTGGCCAAAGGAATGGGCAACGGATTTCCGGTTGGGGCTGTGTTGATTGCTCCTGAAATTAAGCCTTGGCACGGAATGTTGGGAACTACTTTCGGCGGAAATTATCTGGCCTGTGCAGCAAGTCTGGCCGTTCTTGAAATTATGGAGAATGAAAAACTGGTTGAAAATGCAGCGGAAGTGGGTAGTTATCTGATCGGGAAGCTGAAGGAATTTTCAGGAATAAAAGAGGTACGTGGACTCGGTTTGATGATCGGACTCGAATTTGATCAACAAATTAATGACATTCGTCATGTTTTATTAAAAAAACATCATATTTTTACCGGCGTAAGCGGAGCAAATACAATCAGGTTACTTTCTCCATTAACTTTGACCAAAGAACAAGCCGATGTGTTTATTGAGGCATTGGCTCAAACGATTTCGGAATGAGTAAAAAGAAATGAGAAAATGTTCCATGTCGCTTAAATAGTAAATGGTAAATTACTCAATAGTAAATATTTATAATATGATTGACCAGAAAATAACCATTATCGGTGGAGGAAATCTCGGAGGCGCTGTTGCCTTTGGTTTAATTAAATCGAAGCAAATACAACCATCTGAATTAACGGTTTCCGACCGTTACACCAGTATTCTGAAAAAATTTCAGGAACAAGGCGCAACAACAACTGATAACAATATTGAGGCCGTCCGAAATGCCGATATTATTATTCTGGCAATAAAACCTTATCAGGCGAATGAAATCCTTGCGGAGATCAAGCCTGTTTTAAATTCAAATCAAATTCTGATTTCTGCTGTTGCAGGTTTAGGACTTCCAAAACTTGAAGAAGCCTTAAGCGGTTCAGGAATACAGATTTTCAGGATTATGCCCAACACTGCAATCGCCATACAAGAATCGATGACACTGATTTCGACCAATGTAAAATCGGAGGAAGTTCGTAATCTGGTTGTTCATATTTTCGATCAATTGGGCAAAGCACTTATTATAACTGAAGATTTGATGGCAGCGGCAACTGTGCTTGGATCGTGCGGAATTGCATTCGCATTGCGGTACATCAGGGCAGCCATGCAGGGTGGAATTGAAATGGGTTTCAGCGCCGAAATGGCTCAGTTTATTACAGCTCAAACAGTTAAAGGTGCAGCCGGATTGATTCTTGATTCCGGACGACATCCGGAGCAGGAAATTGACAAAGTAACCACACCGCGTGGAATCACCATTACCGGATTGAATGAAATGGAGCATCAGGGTTTCAGTTCTTCCTTGATACAAGGACTGATCGCCTCTTTCAATAAATGTTGAAAAAGGAAAAAATATTGTTTTGAAGACACATTTACGCTATAAAAAAATAACTGTCAAAGTTGGCAGTAACGTTCTAACCAAGTCTGATGGCACGTTGAATGACGGCAATATTTCGCATTTGGTTGACCAGATCGCGTTTCTGCACAAAAAAGAGGTGGAGATTGTGCTGGTTTCGTCGGGTGCAGTGGCCGCTGGAAGAGGTGAAATCGGTAATGGAAAAAAGCTGGATACTGTTTCTGCTCGCCAATTGTGGTCTGCTGTGGGTCAGGTTATCCTGATAAACAAGTATGCCGAAGCGTTCAGAAAATATGGAATGTCGTGTGCGCAGGTGCTCACCACCAAAGAAAATTTCAGTGACCGGGTGCATTACCTGAACATGAAAAACTGTATTTCGACGCTGATCGAAAACAAGGTGATACCCATTGTGAATGAGAACGATACCATTTCAGTTACGGAACTGATGTTTACCGACAATGATGAACTTTCAGGATTGATCGCTTCAATGGAAAACTCCGAAGCATTGATTATCCTGAGCAACATTGACGGAATTTACGATGGTTCGCCCGATTTGCCCGAATCAAAAGTGATTCGCGAAATTACGTCCAAAAGCAAACCGCTGAATGAAGCGATTTCGACTGCAAAATCGAACTTTGGACGCGGAGGAATGTTGACAAAATACCACATTGCAAAGAAAGTGGCAAAAGGCGGTATCAACGTTCATATTGCCAATGGTATGAATGAAAATACGCTTCTCCGGATAATGAATACTGAGGAAGAAATTGTTCATACCACGTTTTTATCGGATCAGAAGAAATCGTCGAATGTTAAAAAGTGGATTTCTTATTCCGAAAGTTTTGCCAAAGGTGAGTTGGTAGTGAACGAAGGAGCCCGGAATGCGCTTTTATCAAGTCAGGCAACCAGTTTGTTGCCGGTTGGTGTTGTATCTGTGGGTGGTACTTTCGAAAAAGGTGATCTGGTAAAAATAAAGGACGAAACAGGTCATTTGATTGGAATTGGAAAGTCGGAATACAATGCTGAAAAAGCTGAAAAATACAAAGGAAATAAAAACAAAAAAGCAGTCGTGCATTACGATTATTTATACATCATGGAATAGTATTAACTGATTAACTCGGGATTTGTGTATTGATACCCTTTTCATAGACCCCTTAAATTTCCGCCTTCTAATGGCAACGAATTCCTGAGTTATATTCCCCCTTCCACCCCCTGGAAGGGGGCTTTATATTTTTAAAGTTATGACAGTAAAAGAGCAACTTACACTGGTTTTAAAAGCTAGCAGAAAACTGAACCTCGTTTCAGTAGAAAAAATCAATCGGGTTTTATCGGATGTGGCAGAAGCTGCAATCGCAAATACAGCGTTTATACTTCAGGAAAACGCCAAAGACCTGAGCCGCATGGATCCGGCAGATCCGAAATACGACCGTTTGATGCTGACTGCCGACCGGATTAAAGGAATTTCAGCAGACATTTTGAACGTCGTTTCACTTCCTTCGCCTTTAGGTCGCATATTGAGTGAAACCGACCGTCCGAACGGACTTCATATTAAAAAAATTACCGTTCCCTTTGGAGTCATCGGAATCATTTATGAAGCCCGGCCAAATGTTACGCTCGATGTTTTTTCGTTGTGCCTGAAATCGGGAAATGCCTGCGTTTTAAAAGGCGGAAGCGATGCCAACGATTCGAATATGGCTATTGTAAAAGTAATTCAGGAAGTACTCCGGAAACACGGTTTGGATGAAAACATACTTTCGCTGCTTCCGGTTGGGCGCGAAGCAACTGCAGAATTGCTTCATGCACATGGATTGGTCGATCTGATTATTCCGCGCGGTTCGCAAAGTCTGATTAATTTTGTGCGTGAAAATTCAAGTATTCCTGTAATTGAAACCGGAGCAGGAATTTGCCATACTTATTTCGATGAATCGGGCGACACCGCGAAAGGACAGGCGATTGTAAACAATGCAAAAACCCGTCGGCCAAGTGTTTGTAATGCGCTCGATTGTCTGATTATTCACGAAAGCAGACTCGCCGACCTGCCGGTTCTTACCGAACTTCTTCCACAAAGTCAGGTGGTAATTTATGCTGATGAAAAAGCATATCATGCGCTCGAAGGAAAATATCCGGCATCGCTCCTCCAACCTGCCAATGAAGAATCGTTTGGGACCGAATTTTTATCCTATAAAATGTCGGTAAAAACAGTTCAGAACATCGATGAGGCACTCGAGCACATTGCCCATTACAGCTCAAAACATTCCGAAGCAATTGTTGCTGAAGACAAGGCAGCACTTGAAATATTTCAGAAATCGGTGGATGCCGCGGCAGTTTATTGCAATGTTTCGACCGCTTTTACTGATGGGGCACAGTTTGGCCTGGGTGCTGAAATCGGCATCTCCACCCAAAAATTACATGCCCGCGGACCAATGGCACTCGAAGAACTGACCAGCTACAAATGGATCGTGGAAGGTGATGGACAAATCAGGCCAAAATAGTTATAACAAAAACCACATAGTCACATAGTCAAATAGAAATCAATAGAAAAATAAATACTATGTGCTCTATATAATTATGTGGTTAAATAACAAATCGCAGATATTCGATTAACTAATAACAATCTAAAAAATCCTTTTCCGAATTGAAAATAGCTATATCTTTATAGCGGGCAGCATTTCATGACAACATTCTGAAATACAATTAAATCAGACTAAAAATAAAAATAGAATGAGACATTTCACATCAGTCCATGATCTCGAAAATCTGGACGAAGCTTTAAAACTTGCTTTCGAACTTAAAAAATCACCCTATAAATACCAGGATCTGGGCAAAAACAAAACCTTGTTGCTGGTATTCTTCAATTCGAGTTTACGTACACGTTTGAGCACACAAAAGGCCGGATTAAATCTGGGAATGAATGTGATTGTTTTCGATATCAACGAAGGTGGCTGGAAATTGGAAACAGAATTGGGTGTAATCATGGATGGTGACAAACCCGAACACATCCTCGAAGCCGTTCCTGTAATTGGCCGCTATTGCGACATTATCGGAGTTCGCTCGTTCGCTAAATTTGAAAATAGGACGGACGATTACGAAGAAAAAATTATTCAGCAATTTGTTGATTATTCAGGAGTTCCGGTGGTTAGCATGGAAGCTGCAACCCGCCATCCGTTGCAATCTTTTGCAGATCAATTGACCATCGAAGAATTTAAAACCAAAGAACGCCCAAAAGTGGTTTTAAGCTGGGCGCCGCACCCACGTGCTTTGCCTCAGGCTGTTCCCAATTCATTTGTAGAATGGATGCGTGAAACTGATTACGAATTGGTGGTTACCCATCCTGAAGGTTATGAACTGGCGCCTGAATTTATGGGCGACCTCAAGCCGGAATATGATCAGATGAAAGCTTTTGAAGGGGCCGATTTCATTTATGCCAAGAACTGGGCATCCTATACCGACTACGGAAAAATTCTGTCGAAAGACCGCATATGGACAGTTTCTGAACGCCAGATGTCAGTAACCAACAATGCGAAATTCATGCATTGTCTGCCGGTTCGCCGCAATATGATTGTTACTGATGAAGTGATTGATGGCCCGAATTCAATCGTTATTCAGGAAGCAGAAAACCGATTGTATTCTGCTCAGGCCGTGTTAAAAATGATTTTGGATGAAATAAAATAAACTGATTTACAATTGGATAATTTACGATTTACAATTTGAATGATGCGCTTAGTAAATAGTAAATGGTCAATAGTTAAATCGTAAATAATTGATTTTTTTTATGGAAAGATTAACCATTGTTAAAGTTGGTGGTAAGGTAGTTGAAGACAAGGATTCACTGGAGCAATTGCTTGCCCAATTCTCGCAGATTCGTGGAAAAAGGATTCTGGTGCATGGTGGAGGGTTGCTGGCGACAAATTTAGCCGAGAAGCTTGGAATTGAAACCCAAATGGTTGAAGGGCGCCGCATAACAAATGCCGCTACACTTGAAGTGGTTACAATGGTATATGCCGGTTTGGTGAATAAAAACATTGTGGCTGGGTTGCAGGCAAAAGGGTGCAATGCCATTGGCCTGACCGGTGCCGATTTGAATGTGATACGTGCGGTTAAACGACCTGTTAAAAACATCGATTACGGTTATGTGGGCGACATTATGGGCGTAAATACTTCTGAATTGCGGATGTTGCTGAATGAAGAAGTGGTTCCGGTGATGGCTCCGATTACTCATGATGGCAAAGGACAATTGCTGAACACCAATGCCGATACGATTGCTGCTGATCTGGCAATAGAATTATCAAATTACTATACAGTCAATCTGTTTTATTGCTTCGATAAAAAAGGTGTTTTACTGAATCCGGACGATGAAAATTCTGTAATTTCAGAACTGAATTACGATCGTTTTAAGGAACTTCAAAGAAAAGGAGTAATCAATGAAGGGATGATTCCGAAACTTGACAATGGTTTCAGCGCAATGAAAAATGGAGTCAGTCAGGTATTAATAACCAATCCATTTCTCATTTCCATGGCAAGAGGAACACGTTTAAGTCTGAAAATTGATGAGTAGAAAATGATATAATTAATATTTTGGCCGGAATTATCCAAACCTTTCATGGAAATATACGTTTAAATAATTGACTTTAAAGCAATAAACCCACACAGTATTAGGGTGAATTTGAGTATGTTGGAAGGTTAATGAGAGTTATTTGATTTGTCGTTGGAAGTAGATTGGTTAAGGTTGATAAGTGCAAATCATTTTGCGCGATTACGTGTTGATTGGTTTTTTTTAGTGTGGATTGATTGTGTGGATTAGGAGAGCCGTTTCAAAGTGAATTTGAAACGGCTTCTTCTTTTTATGGCTGTTAAAATGCTAAAAAAAATCTATCTGTCTGCGATAAATTCTTCAGGAAAAGCATCATAATTAATTCAGAATATTTTAGATTTACATTTCAATTGAAGATTAATACTTTTGTCCAGTCAGAAAGTTCTCAGCAGGAAATTTTAAAATTAATTCTACGGGGTGTAGCGCAGCTTGGTAGCGTGCGTCGTTCGGGACGACGAGGTCGTCGGTTCAAATCCGGCCACCCCGACAAAATTGGGAGCCAAACCCAAATTATATTGAATCAGCCGCCGAATCGTTGCCTTACATTAAAGAAGTCAATTGTAAGAACTTGTTACTTCGTTTCATCTTTGCCATGAGTTGAGGGCAGGAAATGGGGTGCGAATGAATGAAGCTATTGCAGAAGTTTCTCCCTTTATTAAGTTGGCTTCAATTAGTGGTTCAAATACCATCATGGAAGAGAACGTTGATCTTTACCGGATATACAAGAATGGGGGAGATATTCTTTCGGGAAAGAG
>DAITNH010000104.1:9144-15981 GCA_036834745.1 Prolixibacteraceae bacterium | reverse complement strand
GACCCGATTTACCTTGATTTGAAATTTTTCGAGAATAATTTTGGCGGGGTGATGCCTTTTGAAATTTCGGTCGATACCAAAAAGAAAAATGGAGCGCTCGTTCATTCAAACATTCAGAAGATTGATCAAATGCAAAAAATGATCAACCAATATCCTGAATTTTCGAAACCACTGTCACTGGCCGAAGTATTCAAATTTGCCCGGCAGTCATATTACGGAGGCGATTCAAGCAAATATTCACTGCCAAGCTCAATGGAGCGAAACTTTATTCTGGGGTATATCCCTCAGAATATGCAACGTACGGGAACTGATTTGTTACAATCGTTTCTCGACAGCACCAAACAAATCACCCGTGTGAGTTTTCAGATGGCCGATGTTGGCACCAAACACATGGATTCGCTCATGACAAAGATACGGCCACAGGTTGACAGTATTTTTGACCCTGCCAAATATGATGTAAAACTTACCGGCAACAGCGTTGTATATGCAAAAGGAACCAATTTCCTGATTAAAAACCTGTTTGAAAGCGTGGGTATTGCCATTCTCCTGATTTCGCTGCTGATGGCTTTCCTGTTTTCGTCGTTACGAATGATTCTGGTATCAATGATCCCCAATATAATTCCGTTGCTCATTACAGCTGCAATCATGGGTTTTGCCGGCATTCCCATCAAACCATCTACCATCATCGTGTTCAGTATCGCACTCGGAATATCGGTTGATAATGCCATTCAATACCTTTCACGCTACCGGCACGAATTGAAAATAACCAACGGGGACATTAAAAAATCGGCTTTGCTCGCTTTGCAGGAAGCCGGTTTCAGCATGATTTACACCAGTATCGTCCTGGTTCTCGGCTTCAGTGTATTTATCGTTTCTGAATTTGGCGGAACGCAGGCCCTCGGAATCCTGATCTCTACCACTTTGCTGATTGCCATGTTTTTTAATGTGATGGTACTTCCTTCGCTTTTGCTCACACTCGATAAACGCTTGGTCAGCAAGTCGTTCACCGAACCAATCATTGAAATATATGACGAGGATGACGAGAACGATTCCGCAGAATTGGATTTGGAGTTTCCTGATGAAGATGAAGAACAACCGGTGGACAAAGGGAAATAGTTTACAGTCACAATGTTCAGAAAATAAGATTGGTAATACATATTAAAATCCAAAATACCATGAAAAATTTCATTCTACTAACTTTCTTTTTTTTCCTGATTTCAGGATTTGTTTCCATCGCCCAGAATCCAACACTTGAGCTAAAACAAACCAAACAAACCGGAATTTATACGAAAGGTGAAAAAATACGTGTGATGGCTTTCGTCCAAAACCGGACAAATGATTCGATTTACGTTGTGGTCCGAAAAAACAATGATCAGATTATTTCCAGAAAAGCATTTCTGCCTGAAGCTGACTCACTGCTGATTTTTGAAGGTTCTTCCTCCAAACCATCTTCATTTATGGTGGAAGCCAGCATAAAAGAACAGAAACAACTCCTCGGAATGATTGTTGATCCGCAGAATTTAAAACCGGGAACCAAATCTCCCAAAGACATAAATAAATACTGGAACACCGAAAAGCAAAACCTGGCAGCCCTACAGCTGGATGTGAAATTTGGCAAAAACGAAAGCAAGGAGTACGAATTTGTATGTTTCGATACCGAAATCAATTGCACCGGGCCAAAACCTGCCCGTGGTTATTTTGCCCGACCCACAAAAGCGGCACCCAAATCGTTGCCGATTGTTTTGCTGGTTCATGCAGCCGGAGTTAAAGGTTCGTGGTGTAAGTCGGAAGCCAAAGAAGCGCTGCGTTATGCCAAAATGGGAAAAGGAGCAATGTGCTTCGACCTGAACGCGCATGGTATGCTCAACAATCAGCCCGACGAATATTACGCCAACCTGGAAACGGGTGAGCTGAAAGATTACTACATACAGGGACTTGAAAGCCGCGATGAATTTTATTTCAGGGGAATGTACCTTCGGTTAATTCGCACGCTCGATTTTCTGACCAAGCTGCCCGAATGGGATGGACAACGAATTTTGGTGATTGGCGAAAGTCAGGGTGGAGGTCAGGCTTTGGCCGCAGCCGGACTCGATGAAAGAGTAAGCGCGGTAGTTGCCACAGTTCCTGCCATGTGCGATTGGGGCGGAACGCTGGTTGACCGCAAAGGTGGCTGGCCGCAACCTTTCGAACGTCCGGGTGACAGGAAAAAGATGAAGACCGTTCTGCCATATTTTGACACTGCACACCTCCTTAAGAATTCGAAAGCCACGATTGTGGTCGAAATAGGATTGGTTGATCATACTTGCCCGTCAACTTCTATCTATGCAGCCATCAACCAGGCAAAAGGCAAAAAAATAATTTACACTGTTCCTTACCGCGAACATAGCTGGCCCACAGCAGCGCAGCGCCCCGACTGGGATAAAAAGGTTTTCGAGCCTAAGAATTCGTTTGTTGAAGAATACTTGAAGTAATATGAGGATACTCTGCTAACTTTGTATCTGAATTATCTCTTCACTTTTTTTTCTGAAAATGGAATTTATCGTACTTGGATTTTTGATACTTCTAAACGGATTCTTTGCGCTATCCGAAGTGGCATTGATTTCGAGCAAACAGGCCCGGCTTGAGCAATTCAAAATGAACGGGAAAAAGGGTGCGCGAACTGCCTTGAAACTATTACAAAATTCCGAAAATTTTCTTTCTGCCATTCAGGTAGGAATTACCTTGATTGGGATTGTGACCGGTGTTTACGGCGGGATGAATCTGGCCGACGACTTTACACCATTTATTGCCCAGTTTGAGTCGATCGCCAAATATGCCCATGAAATTGCTTTGACACTGACAGTGCTGGTCATTACTTTTATTTCAATCGTGATCGGCGAGCTGGTGCCAAAAACCATCGCCATGGGAAATCCGGAGAAGATAGCCATTATGGTTGCTCCAACGATTTATTACATCAGTCTTACTTTTTATCCTTTTGTAAGGCTACTTGCCTTGTCAACCAATCTTATAAACCGGATAATCGGCATTAAACCAAATCCGGAACAAATGACCGAAGGTGAACTTTTGTACATGCTGAAAGTAGCATCGCACGAAGGGGTGATTGAAAAAGAGCAAAACCTGATGCACGAAAAGGTATTCTATTTTTCGGACAAACGGGCCAAACACATCATGACCTACCGTGCCGATGTTGAATGGGTTGATATTGACCTGCCAAAAGAAATGTTTCATACTGAAATTTTAAAATTGAAACACAGCAAGATACTGGCCTGCCACAAGTATCAGGAAGATTTCACGGGAGTTTTGGATGTAAAGGAATATCTCCTGAATTATTTTTCGGATCAGCCGTTGGAAATCAGTCAAATATTAAATACACCCATTATAATTCCTGAAAGCACGGTTGCACAAAAAGTACTCAATCTTTTCAAACAAAAGCAGTTTTACTTTTCGGTGGTGGTAAACGAATATGGAAGTTTTGAAGGCATTATTACCCTGCACGATATTCTGGAAAGCATTATTGGCGATTTCCCCGAGGAAAATGAAATTACAGAACCGAATGTGTTTGTGCGCGATGACAAATCAGTATTGGTGAGCGGAGATGCCCCGATCGAAACACTTGTTGATTTGATTGAAGATTTTAAAATCGACTTTGAAGAAATTGAATACGCCACCGTGGCAGGTTTTGTTTTCAGCCAACTGAATAAGATTCCTGAAGTAGGCGACAAGTTTGCTTATTTGGATTCAACCATTGAGGTGGTTGACATTGACCACAACAAGATCGATAAAGTGCTGATCACGAAAAAGAAATAGCTGTAATTCTTATTTTTGAAGTATGATAAGTTTTCCAAATGCCAAAATAAACATCGGTTTGCACATCACAGAAAAGCGGGCGGATGGTTACCACAACCTCGAAACCGTTTTCTTTCCTGTTGGCTGGAGCGATGCGCTTGAAATTGCCACTTCAGATGAGGTTCAGTTTTCATCGGGCGGAATCCATATTTCGGGCGATCCGGAGTCGAACCTGGTAATGAAAGCATATCGGTTGCTGCAAAAACATTTCAGTTTACCTGCCGTGAAAATTCATTTGCACAAACAAATTCCATTTGGTGCAGGCCTGGGCGGAGGTTCGGCAGATGGCGCTTTTATGCTTTCATTGCTCAATAAACAGTTCGAATTGAACCTTTCGGGAGAAGATTTGGAGCAATTTGCAGCACAATTGGGGAGTGATTGCCCGTTTTTCATTCGCAATAAACCGGTTTTTGCCTCCGGAAGAGGCGAAATTATGGAACCTATACACCTTTCGCTTAACGGTATGTTCATATTGCTGATAAAACCGCAGGTCGAAGTTGCAACCGGAAAAGCTTTTCAGTTTGTTGTTCCGGCCAAACCCAAGATTTCATTGAAAACGCTGATCCAACTTCCGGTTCAGGATTGGAAGAATAAAATTCTCAATCAGTTCGAACCATCTGTTTTTCAGCAGTATCCGGAGATTAACGACGTTAAGCAATCATTGTACGATTTGGGAGCTGTTTATGCGTCCATGTCGGGCAGCGGTTCGTGCGTTTTTGGCCTTTTTTACGACCTCCCCGACAGTTTTAAAAACCTGTTTCCCGCACCATTCTTAACATTCAGCCAAAAAATTGAAATCGTTTAAGGTTTAATTAAGATAAGTTTATCTTTTAATTAACTGGTTCCTGAGTCACTTTCAGGTTACTTTGTAGTCTTAATAGTGAAAACAAAGTAGAACAGAAAACAACCGGAGAAGGTCTTCGGAAAACAACAATTAAAAGATGAAAATTATGAAAACGAAAATTAGAACAATTATTGGAATGGCTGCACTGGGAATTATTGGTTTTACCAACATCAATGCAACTGCCGACAACAAAAGTCTCGTCAACGCTGAAGTTGTTATGGAACAAGAAGAAATGTTGACCATCGAATCGTGGATGACAGAAGAGAGCTACTGGGCTGCGGAAAAAGTGACAATTGACACTGTAGCGGTAGAAGAAGCACTTGGAGTTGAATCGTGGATGACAAATGAAGACTTATGGAAATAAGCCTTTCCCCTGAAAAATATGTATTTTCTGCATATTAAAAGAGCTGCACCAACTGGGAGCAGCTCTTTCGCTTTTTAATAAAGCCTTTAACATTTCTTTAAGACAAGTTTACCTTTTAATTAACTGATTTGGAATTAACTATTTGCCTGTTTACCAGTCTTACCAGTGAAAATAATTTCTTAAAAACAATCAATAATTAAAAGTTAAAATCATGAGAACAAAAATCAAAACATTTATCGCAATCGTTGCTCTGGGAATATTCGGTTTAGCCAATATCAACGCAACAGCCAACAACAAAAGTAAAGTCAACTACAATGTTGTTTCAGAAACAGAAAAAAGTTTGACCATTGAGTCATGGATGCTTGAAAATGAATTCTGGATTGCAAAGACCGATCCCAACACGGTAGAATCCGAAAAAGCCCTCGAAGTGGAAGCATGGATGATTGCAGACGAAAAATTTCTGAATCAATTCATGATGGAGAAAAAACCCGAAATTGAACCATGGATGACAGATGTTGCGCTCTTCAGCTCAACCGAATCCATTTCGGAATCAGGATTTACCTGTAAACACCTGAAATATGCTCATTTTCATCGGCCAATCCGTCACCGGAATTAAACCACCAGCTTTTTATTCTTGTTGAATTTCGATTTTTTAATCGATTCTTTTCTGGAAAGAAGCATCGGAATGGCAACTCCCGTTCCGAGCGAAATCAGGACAAACATCATTTTTGCTCCGTTGTTAACCGTTTCAATCAAGGTCTGTATGTAGGCATCAGTATTTTCCATGCTGGTAAGTGCAATCAGCCCGAGCATCATTTTATAAGCAAAAAGACCCGGAACCATCGGGATTACAGCCGGAATGGAGAATATCAGCGGCGGGCTTTTCTTGATATGCGCGGTTTGAATACTCGCAATCCCGATGGCAGTCGCTCCCAGAAACGAAGCAAAAACAATTCCGTGATCAAAATGCATCACGGTGAATTTGATCAGGCCACCGAGAAATCCCAGTGCCCAGATCGTAAAGATGGTTCGGCGCGGAACGTTAAACAGAATGGCGAAACCAATGGCTGCAATTCCCGCCCATATACTTTTGATAAAGATGTCTATTATAATCATTTCAGAAGTTTAAAATCATTTTAGCTGCGAAAAGGCCCATTGCAATCGAAAAGGCAATCATTAAACCGTTCATGGCGCGCACGATGCCGTTTTGAATGTTTCCATCCATTAAGTCGGATACAGAATTGATGAGCGGAACACCCGGAACCAGAAACAGGACCGAGGTAGCAAAAGCTTTGTCGGGTTGAAGTCCAATGTGAAACTGTTCTGCAAGTCCGGCAATTAACGAAGCGGTAAAAGCGGCAAAAAATACGCAGAGATATGGATTGAATTTCTTTTTCATCGCTTCCTGCCTGATAAACAGTCCTGCGACAGTGGCAAAAAATGCGACAGCCATTTCAGTCGTTCCTCCGCCAAAAATGTGGCAGAAGGCAGCGCCCGCCAATCCAACAAAACCCAAAACTACATACCGCGGATAATGTGGCAGCGATTTTAGGCGCCGAAGTTCTTCGGTTATCTGGGCAACAGTCCAGTTCTGTTCCATCACAAACCAGCTTAAATGACTGATTCCGCTCACAATCCTGAAATTGACACCATGTGGCGAAATCCGTTTCAGCCGGCTGAAGAAGTGTTGCTGATCTTTTTCAATGATGGTAAGCATCAGTGCCCTTTGGGTAATCAGTAGTTCAACACCATAGCCAAGTCCTTTTGCAACGCGTTCAAGGGT
>DAITNH010000104.1:0-9044 GCA_036834745.1 Prolixibacteraceae bacterium | reverse complement strand
AACTTGTTATTCTGAAAAAACAACCATGCCCAAAGCTGAAGAGTACAAAAAAAAACCGATCGAACTTGCCGAAGTTACCATCACCGGAAATCAGGAGATTTCTCCGGGTGTTCATTTAATTTCGTGGAAACGGACACACTCATTTCAGCCTGGAATGGTTGTTAAGATTACCGATGATCGTACCCTGGCTCCACGAATTTACAGTGTTTGCAGCGGAAATGACGACAACGAAATCAGTGTTCTGTTCAACATCAAGGAAGATGGTATTTTGACGCCCCGACTGGCTGGCGTGATTCCGGGTATGAAAATTTGGGCAACCAAACCTTATGGAAGTTTCCTCGACAGTAAAAAACCGGCATGGTGGATTGCCACCGGAACCGGCATCGCCCCTTTTTACAGCATGTTCCGCTCCGGAATTTCAGAAAACAAAACCCTGATTCACGGAGTTCGCCAACTCAATCAGTTTTATTTCGAAGATGAACTCGAATGGGCAATGGGCGACCGTTATGTTCGTTGCTGTTCGCATGAACAGTCATGCAATGTTTATCCCGGACGGGTAACCCAATACCTGAACGAAATTAAAGATCTGCCGGTAAATATTCACTATTATCTCTGCGGCAAAGCTTTAATGGTGGTCGAAGTGCGCGATTTGCTTATTTCACGGGGCGTTCCATTCGAAAACATCCTGGCCGAAATCTATTTCTAACTGATTTATTATTTGGTGAAGTTGAAACCTAACTTCAATCCGGCTACCAATAGCGAACCAGAGTAACCATTGTCGAACCAGGATTGGTTGTATATTTCCATCAATTCCAGATTTTTATCCATACTGTACCTGAAACCAACACCGAGATAATAATCAACGATAAAAGGTTTGTATCGGGTAATTTGTTTCCCAACAATGAAATTTAGCAGTACGCGGTTAATTGTTGTGTTCACTTCTTCTGTTCTGTAACTTATGTAATTCGTATCGTATTCAGAATAAGTATATTGAACGTTCTGGTCGTTTTTAATCCCAAAAATCTGAAGCCCACCGCCATAGGCAAAATAAAAGCCATAACGTTCGTTGGGTTCTTTCATGAAATATTTGTGGTGTACTTCCAGGCCTATACCTCTCATGCTTTTGTAATTTGCATTGGTCATGTTGTTGCCATCGGTACTGATGAATAGTTCGGGCGAAAATTGCAGCCACGATTTGCTGTTATTCTGAAGGGTAAATTCATAATCTACACGGAATCCATTCTGAAAAACATATTGCGGAACGATGCTCAGGATTTTTTCGCGTTGAAAAGGCTTTTCATCCTGTGCAAAAACAGTGGTCGAAGTGAGCAACACAAGTATAATAAGTATGATTTTCATAAGATTAATCTTTTAGAATGGAACTTAATAGTTTGATTTCGTTGTTTTTGATTTGATATTGATAAAATCCATCGTCGCCAATAACCAGCCAATTGTTTCCAAGGCTGATCAAATCGGTGGCATTGATGTTGAATTCGTTCAGCAGGGTTACGGCTTTCCGGTCTTCAGAAACCTTATATACTTTCAACCCATTGTCGCAAACTACCAGTGTATCGTTTTGGATACTCAGACCGCGCGGGCTGTTCATACCTTTGCTTAAAACCATTTTGGGATTTCTCAAGTCCGAGATGTCAACTATTTCGAGCAGGTTCGTATTTTGTCCGCAGTTTCCCCACACCGAATTCATGGTAACATAGGCAAACCTATCGTCGGCAACTACAGGGTCGCACGAAAAAATATGCTGATAAAAAGATAATCTTTGTGGATTTTCGGCGTCGGTAGCATCGTAAATGTACATGCCGGTTTGCGAACCTAGAAACAGGTATTTGCCATGCGGGAAAATCGTTTCGATACCAAAACCGGGATTGAACGTTTTTTTGTAAACCGGATTGGATGGAATGCTAATGTCGGCCACTTTTAACTGACTGGCTCCCCCAATGGTATAAAGGTGATCGCCGATGATTGTGAATCCGGCCATTGAGCCGCCTTGCCCTACTCCTGAACCACCATCAGAATAATTGTCTGAACCTCCTTCGTTCATTGAACAGCCAATTCCCAGAACAATCAGGAAAAGAATGGGTACAATCGTTTTTCTGTTCATTGATTTAAGTTGTTAGTTTTCCAGTCCACAATAATCGTATTCGCCGGACGGTTTTCATACACATATGACGGAAAGCCCCTGCCATCGGGTGACACCATCTCAGGAAAATAGTTTTTAAAGCGTTTGCTAACTGAAACTGAAGTGTAGGAATCATTTAATTGAACAGCAATCAGATCGACAGCATTATCGGCATACATCACATTGTTTTTCATGGCAATGTCGCGCACCCCGTCGATGTGTATAAAGCCAATTTTTTCAGGATTGGCCGGATTGCTGTTTTCGATGATGTGCACGCCCTTGTGTTTTTCGACGATAAACAGGTACGGATCTTTGTAGTAAATTTTTCCCGGATCGCTCATTGGGCGGGGCGGTTCGAACTTTATTGCACGCTCCATTTCAGCGCGGTCCATTAAAACAGGGATGTATCCTGAGACAGGATAATAATCGCTGCACAACAATACAGCTGTTGCCAGCAACAAAAGGTATTTGTTTAAGTGCATTTTGTTTGGTTTTTTATTGAAGATGTAGTTTTATGGTTTTGGGTTGCGTATGATTAGCGAACTTAACAAAAATATTTAATCTATAAATTATCCGGTCGGTTTATTCTGGTGTTAAATGTTGTTTATATCCTGAATTTGAATTCAAATAATGAGCCCGAAAACTATTTTTTGCCACAAAAACACGAAAACACTAAATCTCACCAAAATAAATTCATTGAATTTCAGCCTTTAGTGCAATTTGGAGTCTTGGAGATTTGGTGGCATTTTTTATTTTTGGACTTTTAGAGTGTACTCAATAATTCCTTTGTCGGCCTGATATGCGTTAATCCGCGTTCTATTTATATTCTTTATTCTGAAGGGAATAATACATCATTATATTGTACCTGTTACTTATCACTTCACGTGTCCTTTAGTTTTGTATTTTTGCAGACGGAAAAACAGCTATGATGGAAACAAAAACTCCGCTCTTCGGAAAAACACTCAATGAACTCACCGCTTTGGCGACTGAACTCGGTCTGCCCAAATTTACAGGCAAACAAATGGCCGAATGGCTCTATCAGAAAGACATTTCGTCGATTGAAGCAATGACGAATCTCTCGAAAAAAGCGCGTGAACTGTTGGCCAACAAATATGAATTCGGGTTGGTTGATTCAACTAAAGTTCAGGAAAGTGTTGACGGAACCAAAAAATACCTGTTTCCAACAGCCAAAGGTAAATTTATTGAAACGGCCATGATTCCGGATGACGACCGAAAGACGGTTTGTGTTTCGTCGCAGGTTGGTTGCAAGATGGGCTGTTTGTTTTGCATGACCGGAAAACAGGGTTTTCAGGGTCAATTGACTGCCGGCGAAATTGTGAACCAGATCCGTACTATTCCGGAGTGGCACGATGTAACCAACATTGTTTACATGGGAATGGGCGAACCTTTCGACAATCTGGAAGAAGTACTGAAAAGCCTCGAAATACTGACATCTGAGTGGGGTTTTGCCATGAGTCCGCGCCGGATAACGGTTTCGACCATCGGCATCGTTCCGGGAATGGTGACTTTCCTGAACCAATCGGAAGCGCATCTGGCAGTCAGTATGCACACCCCGTTTGACGACGAACGCCAAAAACTGATGCCTGTACAGGTCGCTTATCCGTTGGCCGAAGTAATACACGAAATAAAAAGCTGGGACTTTGGCCGTCAGCGAAGGGTTTCGTTCGAGTACATTGTGTTTAAAGGACTGAACGATTCGCCACGACATGTGCAGGAACTGTGCAAAATTCTGAATGGCATCAAATGCCGCATCAACCTCATTCGCTTTCATCCCATTCCGGGTACGCCGCTCGAAGGAACCGACGAAGCAACTCTTCAGAAATTTAAAGAACAGCTCAACGACAAAGGTATTTTAACTACCATCCGCGCCAGTCGCGGCCAGGATATTTATGCCGCCTGCGGGTTGTTGAGTACGAAGGAGATGTTGGGGTAGGGATAGCTTCTTACTCATTTTCCACATCAAGCTCTTCTTTTTTCTCAATATGTGCTTACACGATTTTGACTTTGATTCCGAATTGTTGATTTTTCTTATACATCAACAAAAATAGTTCAGTGGTTGATAATTGCCGTCTTTTCTTAAATCTGGACAATGAAATTGCCGAGAATAACTGTTCTTTATAGCTTTTATCAAATCCAAATGATACTCCTGAAGTCATATAAATATCCTGAATAGGTAGCAACCGTGTATAAATGATTAATCCAACCGAGGTAGTTTCAGACAAGCCAACATCCATTAATTTAAATTCTTTGCGGTTTGGGTCTAACAAATCCAACAAAACCAGCGTGTTGCCAGCAGAGTCGATGCTTGTTATTTCATATAGAGAAGAATGAAAGTTTAGAATACCTTTCATGTTTTCTTGCTCCATATCATTCAGTTCTGGATTGCTGTCGTGAAACCGTTTGAAAACCGGGATGTTATGTTTTAACTTTTCGAAAATCAATAAATCTGTCATTGTGTCAAAATCTTCATCCGAATCATAAACGAGAGCCCGACCATTCCAGAAACCCAATAAATTCGCGGCATAAATAATTTCATCCTTATTTATGAACGCGAACTTGAAAATTTTGGACGTTAAATCTTTGCCCGTTAGCCTAATCGCTCTGTATTCCTCTTTCTTCATTTTTTAGTACTATTTTTATTGGCTCGTATCCTTTTTTAAATAAGTAGTTTCCGGAGTAGCTGCAACCCTCAGTACATCATTTTCAAAATATCTGACTTTAAGTGTTCTTTCAAAATCATCACAAAGCTGATTAACGATGTCTTGTGTTTCCTTAATGAAAAACTCAGTCAGGTCTTTGTTTCGCCGAATAAATTTACGGTATAGCTTGACAAAATCGTCGTAAATTTCTTCTGAATCAAAGGCTAAGCCTTCATCCTGCATTTTTGCAATTAGTCGTTTGCCGGAATCATCGCTTCTTACATACTCAAAGAACAGATCAATTTTTGCTTCAAAGTTTTTTATCAGTTCTTCAATGGCTTCTTCTTCCTGATTCCGTTTCTCTATTACCTTGAGAATATCGTATTTGAATTTCTTTTCACCTGGTCCGTTTGAGCCGCCTTTTACTCCACGTTTCGGTTTATCCTTGAGTTCGGCTGGTGCAACAATGCCAATTTTGTTATCGAAGTAAATTTCAACATCATCGATAATTTCGTCTTGTTTGTTGATGTTGTTGTATTCGTTATTGAACCTGCGCCAGAAATCTAAAAAGATTGGCTCACTGTACTTTTCATCAAGTTCGATAACGTATTCAATTAAATTGAGGATTTGAAAGAAATGGCTGATTTTACTTTTCAGTTCTTTCGCCTCTTTTGGTTTAGAAGTAATAAAATCAGCAAAGCCGTCCTCCATATCCATAATGATTGAAACATTGGAGTCGCCTTTTTTATAGTTGGCAAAAGGCTCGAAATGCTTAATAAATACCTCATGTTTAACCAGATCAGTATAGAATATCTCAAGTTTGCCTTCATCACCAATCGGATCAAAATCGCTCACTACCACATTGCTGAAATGCTCGAAAGCGATTTTTATATTCCGAACATTTACGTTTTTGTATGAGAAATCGATGATTTTGCAGTCGTTCTTGTATTTGGTTGTGCGGTCAACTCTCGAAATGGTTTGAATAGCATTGATACCCCTGATTTCTTTATCAAGGAAAAGTGTATGTAATTTTGGTTCATCAAATCCGGTTTGCAGTTTGTCAACAACTATGATAATCCCGTTTTTCTTAACAGTAAAATTCTGAAGTATTTTTTCTTCCGAAAGGTTGTTGTTTAAAGAACCACAGCTTTTGTAATCAGGATTATCGGAGTAAATAATATACACCGGAGCGTCCTTGAACCGCTCATATTTCGTTTCTTTTACTGCTTTCTTAAAATACTGGTCAATAAAGCCTTTGTATTTAATTGCAGATTTAATGGAAGATACCGCCAGCATTGCTTTTGCTGTTCCACGAATGTTGTGATAAACGGTAGAAACCAGACGGTCAACAACAAACTTTGAGATTGCTTTTATACGATCTTCGTTTTCGTATATTTTCTTTTTCCGGATGGCGTATTTTTTGCCATTTTCATCAATGCCGGTATCGGTATCATCAGGAATTGGCTCGTAACCATGATCATCCTCAAAGCCCTCCAGTTCATTATCCGGTATTTCAAAAAACATTTTTGCGGACACCGGAACAATTCCTTTTATCGGGTTAAGAATGTACCCATCCTCAATCGCTTCTTTCATGGTATAGCTATCGAACGGTATCCAGATAGGCATATTTTCGGCATAGCGGCTAAATTCACCAAACCGGGCGAGTGAGTGGTCGCTTGGAGTGGCCGTAAAACCGACGATCAGGTTTTTCCTCTTTTTGTGTTTCTTGTATTCGTTGTTGTTATCGAAACTTGCCTGAAGTTCATCAAACAGACTCACCATTTCTTCGTGTTGCTCGCCGGTGTTGGATCGGTGGATTTCGTCAATCAGAAATGCGATGCGTAAAGAAGCTAATTTCTGGATAACTTCCGGAGCCAATACATCTTTGATGGTGCTGAATTTCTGCAAATTGACCACAACAATCCGTGTATCGCTTTTCAACGCATCAATAAATGTTTTCTGATTGGAAGCTTCAACGAACATCTTGTTGCTGATGTTCATGTTATACATTTTGGAGTCGAGCTGGTCGCGTAATTGCAGCCTGTCAACGACTAACATCACTTTATCGTAAATGTAGTGACCATCCTTGCGAAGGTCTTTTAATTGCAGAGCCGTCCAACCAATGATGTTGCTTTTACCAAAACCGGCTGCATATTGCAACAGTAACGAATACACATTCTTGTTGTTTTGGTATTTCCGGCGTTTGCCGATTAGCTCTTCAATTTGTGTGTCGCCAACTCCTTTGGCTTTTAAGTCGGCTTTTAGCTTGTTTGTGAAATAATCCGGTTCATTTTCATGCTCCAGAAACTCACCAATTTTACTCATTATCTTATCCGTTCCAAATTTTTGTTTGGGACGCGGACTAATGAGGAAACCATCGTTATGCTTATATTCTTTGGTTTTGCTGCCTTCTTTTTTGATCAGGTCACGCTCGATAAAGTTGTAATAAAGAATCTCTTTCTCAATCATCCGTTTATCGTACAGCGCTTTGAAAACTTCCTCGAAACGTTCAGTTTTAGTTCCTTTCGGATTCCGTAACGGGTACGATTTGAAGTCTTTTATCATCTTCTTGTCGTATGTTTCAAAATCGTAACTTCCGGAGGCAACCGTATTTTTAATTTCTTCAAACTGATTGGATATGTTGCGGATTACATACGTGTCGTTAATATCGGTTGAAGTAATATGGATGGCTTTTTCGAAAATCTTCAGAAAGTCTTTGCGGATACTTTGCGAAATGTCGTTGCCATCGGCAATAATCAAATATTCCTGAACAGCCGATAAATAATCTTTCGCCACCTTTTTGCGACCGTTGTTTCGGGCATTTTGGTTGTTGTAGTTGCTTTTCAGCTCGCTATATCCCAGATAAATACCATTAAGAAAAAACGATAAATCGGGGCGAAAGGAATAAAGCTGCTTTCCCTGGTATTTAAACGTGTATGGCAATTCCTGAACGACTGAAAAGATATTCTCGTTAAAGAGTTTGTCTTCGTTGAACTCGGACCCAGTGGGGTAAAACAAATACAAAGTGACTCCTTCGAAAGTAACCGATTTATTGCCATTGATAAAAATAGCCATGTTCATCGACGACTTTATCCGGCCATTCAGGAAATCCATGAATGCTTCCATCAATTCTTTTTCTGTGCCAAATTTGCGGAGTAGTTTTCTGTAATTGTCTTTGTTGAGCGAAGTTTCGCTGAGGAAATGTTTTAAATCTTCCACAATAAAGAACTGGCGCGAAACCGTATTGGCTTTCACCTCTTTGTATTGCAGCCCGTCGGCTCTTTCGCAAAAAAAGTTGATCAGGTATTTGTCTTGAAGGTCGAGTTCGTTCATGTTGATTTTATTCTATTTCAAAATTGACATTGCTTGTTTAAATGTTATATTTGCAGCCAAGTTCATTCTTCATTTGAAGGAAAGAAATCGAAAAACGCAAGCCAGGAAGCTCTGCGTTTTTTGCTTTTTATCTTAGTTCATTTGGTCTTGAATTCGATTTCATTGCCAACATCGAATCTGTTCACTAAGGGTTTGTAAATTAAATATTTAACAAACATCTTCCCGTAGCTCATTTTAATGATTTTTTTTGTTGTCGCGAAATCATCAAGGAGTTTTGCCTTTATCGCTTATCTGTTTTTTCTCTTTATTTTCAATTTTCTTGATGCTTTCCTCTGTCGGTAGGTGTTCGGGCATGGTGCCACCCAATTCTTTTATGGTTTGACGAACCTTTTTCCCAACTTCGAAATGGGTTTGGTTGGCTTTCCCTTTTCCTTTAATGTTTTCCCTGCGAAGTTTTTCTTCGGTTTGTGTGGCACGGAAGAGATTGGCAGCCAACTCGGTGCTACCCATGTGGTCGAGTATGTTTTGGCTTTTCTTTAAGCCTTTCCGGTGGTGAATACCTTTGGCATCGAGACCACCGTAAAGCCCCATGTAACCGTGATTTTGAAATATCGCATAATCAACAGGCTCAATAACTCCGGCATCTTTGGCGGCTTCGGCCAACTGAGTGTTGTGCGTTTTCATTTCGTTACGCAGGAACAACCGCTTTTCTTCTTCGGTAGTCAGTCGGTTGTACTCGTCCATTTGCCTGATTTCCTGCAATCGGGTTTGAATAGCAAAATAGGTTTGGCCGGTCGCAACAATTTCCTTTGATGGATCGGCATTTTGGACAATGAGGTAACAGGCGTATCGTGATAATTTAACACCATCATCGAAAGGACGTTCGGCGCCTGAACCAATTTTGACCATCTCGA
>DAITNH010000103.1:10593-16077 GCA_036834745.1 Prolixibacteraceae bacterium | reverse complement strand
CATCGAAGAATTGGAAAATAATGGAATTTCCATTGATCAACTCATGGAAATTACCCAACAAAAAGAGGTAGATCCATTCGATTTGCTTTGCTTTGTGGCATTCGATTTAAAACCACTGACCCGTAAGCAAAGGGCCGATTTGTTATTGAAAAACAAACCTGATTTCTTTGCGCTTTACAGCGAAAAGGCCAGAGAGGTTTTGAACCAAATATTGGAGAAGTATGTCAAATTTGGATTGAACCAAATTCGCCCCGATATTATTTCGGTGGAGCCTATTGCTCAAAATGGCAACCCGTTAGAAATCGTAAATGAATTTGGAGGTATTGACCAATTCAAGCAGGCAATTGAATATTTACAAACGCTGCTATATGCAGATGCAGCATAAGTTATAAAAATGGTAAAAAAGGAAGTAAAAGAAATTAAGAAGGAAACACCTGCGCAACGCTTATCGGGCATTATTAAAACCTGCCGGAATACCATGCGCAAGGACAAGGGGATGAATGGAGATGGCGACCGGTTGCCAATGCTTACCTGGATCATGTTTTTAAAGTTCCTCGACGACAATGAACAATTACAGGAATTAAACGCCGGATTAGAAGGCAAAAAATACAAATCAGCAATCGAAGCGCCCTACCGCTGGAGAGATTGGGCGAAGGATAAAAACCTGACCGGCGACGATTTACTGGCTTTTATCAGCAACGAAAAAATAAAACTGGCCGATGATGTTGAACGTACCGGATTGTTCCACTTTTTGCGCGGTTTGCAAAGCGAAACAGGCGCAGAACGAAAAGATGTAATTGCCACGGTTTTTAAAGGAGTTACCAACCGAATGATCAATGGCTATCTGTTGCGCGATGTAGTCAACAAAATAGACGAAATCCATTTTACCAGCAACGAGGAACTCAATACGCTTGCGCACTTATATGAAAGCATTTTGAAAGAAATGCGCGATGCGAGCGGCGACTCCGGTGAGTTTTACACGCCGCGCCCGGTGGTTAAATTTATGGTCGAAATGATTGACCCTAAAATAGGCGAATCTGTTCTCGACCCTGCCGCCGGAACTGGTGGTTTTTTGGTGGAAGCTTTTGACCATTTGAGAAACCAAGCACAAACCGTTGAGCACAAAACCGTTTTACAGGAGAAATCAATCATTGGAGGTGAAGCAAAAAACTTACCTTACCTATTGTGCCAAATGAATTTGTTGTTGCACGGTTTAAACTATCCCAATATAGATAGTGGCAACAGTCTGCGTATTCCATTGCGCGAAATCGGCGATAAAGACAGGGTTGATGTGGTGTTGACCAATCCACCTTTTGGCGGCGAAGAAGAAAAGGGAATTTTGAACAATTTTCCTGACGACAAAAAAACAGCCGAAACCGCTTTGCTTTTTCTGCAACTGATTATGCGGAAGCTAAAACGCAAAAAACCAACAAGCAAAGGCGGAAGGGCTGCCATTGTGGTGCCTCACGGAACCCTTTTTGCCGATGGAATTGCAGCAAGGGTGAAAAAACAACTGGTCGATGATTTTAATCTGCATACCATTGTTCGATTGGGCGAAGGTATTTTTGCACCTTATACCGATATTCCCTGCAATCTATTGTTTTTTCAGCATGGCGAACCCACCAAAGAAATTTGGTATTATGAGCTACTGCCACCTGCCGACAAAAAGAAATACAGCAAAACTAAACCCATACTGCAGGAAGAATTTGAACCGATTAAGGCATGGTGGAACAACCGCATAGAAAACGACAATGCCTGGAAAGTAAAACTCTCCGACATTGTATTTATCGACAAAGACGGGAAATTGCTGAATGTAAACCTTGACAATAAAAACCCCAACCGAAAAGGCGATTTCGAATACCGCGAACCTTCCGTTTTGATCAGTTCCATCATGGATAAGGAAAAACAGGTAATACAATTAATGAAGGAAATAAGTTTGCAATTTGCAGGGGAATGAAAAATTTAAAACAATATAATTTACACGATCTAATTATTTCTAATCCAAGGGCGGTAGAGCTTAAACCCATGGATTCGTACAAACAAATTCGGATCAAAATTAATCAGAAAGGCGTTGAACTTCGTGAGATTAAGAAAGGTAGTGAGATTATCTCCAGACAATTTTTAGCAAGGTCAGGACAATTCATAATTTCAAAGATTGATGCAAGAAATGGAGCCATGGGTATCGTTCCCTTTGATTTAAATGATGCAATTGTCACAAGTGACTTCTTACTTTTTGATTTGAATTTAGGAACAGTTGACCCTCATTATTTTAGATATATAACACAAACATCTTTTTTTGATAGTGAATGCAAGCGATGCTCCGAAGGTTCAACAAATAGGGTTCGATTAAAAGTTGATAAATTCCTAAATATTCAAGTTTCCCTTCCCCCTCTTTCCGAACAACAGCGCATTGTTTCAAAAATTGAAGGAGTAAAAACCAAACTCGACCGGATAAAAGTAATACGTGCAGAACAGGAGAAGGAAATCAACAACCTGCTTTTCAGCAAATACGCCGAAATAATAAAAGACGCTCAATGGGTGCCGATGAAAGAGGTTGCGCCAATCATAAGGCGTGAAGTCAAACTAAATGAAGAACAACAGTATCCGGAATTAGGAATCCGGTGTTTTGGAAAAGGTACGTTTCACAAGCCGGCTTTAACCGGTGTTGAAGTTGGAACGAAGAAAATTTTTCAAATCAAAAAAGGCGATTTGGTTTTCAGCAATGTATTTGCATGGGAAGGTGGAATTGCAGTTGCCAAAGAAGAAGATAACGATCGCTTTGGTTCTCATCGGTTTATTTCATGTGTCGCAAATAAGGATAAGGCAATAGAAGATTTTTTGTGTTTTCATTTTTTGTCGCAAAAAGGATTGGAAGACATCAATGCTTGTAGCCCCGGCGGAGCAGGCAGAAATAAAACATTGGGTTTAGACAAATTGATGAAAATCAAAGTACCAGTTCCGAAGCTTGAATTGCAGAAAGAGTTTGTTGCCCTGCTCGAAAAGGTAAATACGATCAAGCAACACCATACCCAAACCAATCAGGAATTAACCGAACTCATGCCAAGTCTGCTGGACAAGGCATTTAAAGGGGAAATGTAAAATATAGACGGATGCCAGAGGCATTTTATGTGTATAGAAAAATGTTGAACAATGCGATAAACGACGGCAGAGCCGTCGCATGTTTATAGAAAGAAGTTGAACAAAGCGATAAATGACGGCAGGGCCGTCACATGTGTATAGAATAACATCGAACAATGCGATATTCGACCCCTGCGGGGTCGCATGTTCCGCAACTCATTGGCAATTTCTATAAACATGCAAATCCTCTGGATTTGGGAAAATGATCATCGTATTGGAAGAACGCTGGGAGTCTCAAATGTTTTTTGAAAGCATCGAACAGGGCAACGACGGCAGAGCCGTCATATGTTTATAGAAAAACATCGAACGAGGAGATAACCCGATGGCAGCGCCATCGAATGTGTATAGAATAACATTGAAAAATGCGATATTCGACCCCGGCGGGGTCGAATATTCTGCGCCACATGGCATTTTTTATAAACATGCAAATCCCCTGGATTTGAAAACAAACTAAAATCTAACGATATGGCCGATACCTTTACACAAATTTACATTCAGGTGGTTTTTGCCGTTCAAAACCGCAATGCCCTTATCAAATCCGATTGGGAGGAAGAACTTTACAAATACATCACCGGAATCGTTCAAAACAAAGGGCAAAAGATGCTTGCCATTAACGGGACTCATAACCACATCCATTTCTTTATTGGGATGAAGCCCACTTGTTGTTTGTCTGATTTGGTGCGTGAAGTAAAAAAATCTTCAAATACTTTCATTAAGGAGAAGAAATTCACCCGCTATAATTTTCAATGGCAGGAAGGGTTTGGTGCATTTTCTTATAGTCATTCTCAATTAACCGATGTGATCCAATACATAGAAAAACAAAAAGAACATCATAAGAAAAAGACTTTTAAAGAGGAATATTTAGCATTTTTAAAAGCCTTCGAAATTGAATTTAAGGATGAATATTTATTTGAATGGATTGACGATTGAATTTTAGATGCCAGAGGCATCATATATTTATAGAAAATGTTGGCCAATGCGATATTCGACCCCGGTCGGGGTCGCACATTCTGTGCCACATGGCATTTTCTATAAACATACAAACCCGCCGGGTTTGGGGAAATGACATCGTATTGGAAGAATTGCCAAGGGAATCAAACGTATATTGAAAAGCATCGGACAAGGCGATAAACGACGGTAACGTCAAATGCATCGAAAAAAGCGATAAACGACGGCAGAGCCGTCACATGTTTATAGAAAAGCATCGAACAATGCGATATCCGACCCCGGCTGGGGTCGCACATTGCGTTACTCATTGATGTTTTCTATAAACATACAAATCCTCTGGATTTGGTAAAAATGATCATCCTAATAGAAGTATGCTGGGAGCATCGCATGTAGACGGAATTGTCATTGTCCCTATATTTGCAGGATAATCCTTTAGCGGTTTTAATGGAAAATCAATTGAGCGGTGAAAAGCGTAAAATCATTCATATTGATATGGATGCCTTTTACGCGTCCATAGAACAGCGTGATCATCCGGAGTACAGAGGCCAGCCGGTGGTGGTTGGCGGATTGCCCGACGGGCGGAGAGGGGTGGTGGCCACAGCCAGTTATGAAGCCCGCAGGTTCGGAATACATTCTGCCATGTCCTCAAAACAGGCATTTCAGTTGTGCCCGAAAGCTGTTTTTTTGCGGCCCCGCTTCGAGGTTTACAAGGAGGTTTCGAGGAAGATGCGCGAGATTTTTGCCCGCTATACTGACCTGATTGAACCGCTTTCGTTGGATGAAGCCTATCTGGATGTAACGCACGACAAACTGAATATCGGTTCGGCCATCGAAATAGCTAAACAAATCAGGCAAGCCATTAAAAATGAGTTGCAGCTAACCGCTTCTGCCGGAGTTTCGGTCAATAAGTTTATTGCTAAAATAGCTTCTGAAATAAGGAAACCCGATGGTTTGACATTTATTGGCCCCTCGAAAATTCAGGTTTTTATGGAAAAGCTTCCCGTCGAAAAATTTCATGGCGTGGGAAAAGTGACGGCTGAGAAAATGAAAAGTATGGGCCTGCATACCGGCGCTGATTTAAAGAAACTAAGCGAAACGGAACTGACCCGGCATTTCGGCAAAGCCGGGCATTTCTATTACAACATCGTGCGGGGAATTGATAATCGGGAGGTTGAACCACACCGCGAAACCAAATCGGTGGGAGCCGAAGATACTTTTGCCTACGATTTGACCAGTGTGGAAGAGATGAACCTCGAACTGGATAAGATTGCTCAAATTGTACACAACCGTTTAAACCGGCACAATCTGCAGGGGCGAACCGTCACCTTGAAAATAAAATACAGCGATTTCAGGCAAATTACCCGTAATCATTCGTTTGCACATCCGGTGGACGACTTA
>DAITNH010000103.1:5166-10493 GCA_036834745.1 Prolixibacteraceae bacterium | reverse complement strand
CGATTTCAGGCAAATTACCCGTAATCATTCGTTTGCACATCCGGTGGACGACTTACACATCATTCGTGATACGGCGAAACAACTTTTAGCATCTACCGAGCCTGAAGGAACCAGCGTTCGCCTGCTGGGAATTACGCTTTCGAATTTTGGTGAATTGTTGCCTCCATCCCGTCGTCAGGATAAATCGGGACAATTAAGGCTGTTTCCCTGAATTTTTCCAAACTCACCCCGAAGTCCGCAAGCGGCCTTCCCCCCTCTCTTTTAAAAAGAGAGGGGGAGAGCATCGAAGATGCGACGGGGTGAGTATTTATCTACAAAAAATATCCATTCTCTTTTCTGCAGTTCCCCATTTCAGCAATAATCGATTTTTTTTTTCAGAACGAATACCTCAAACTTATTCCTGATTTAAAATTCCTTGGTAATCCAGGGTAATAATAGCGGGGCGATTGGGTGCCGATGGCCGTGGCATTGATCAAAACCATGGAGGCATAACGGACATCGAAAAGGTTTTGAGCGCCTGCCGAAATGCCGATTGAAAGGTGTTTAAATGTTTTTTCATATCCGGCCATCAGAGTGGCAAGCGAATACGCATTTGTAAAAATTGAATTGTCGTCGCGCAAAGGCATCCGGCCAACTGTCAGATAGTGCAGGTTCAGGAAAAATCCTTTGGCATGGCTGGTTTCGATCATCCAGTTGGTCAGTATTTCGGGTGAACCGGTCAGTTTGTTTCCCGAATAGTCGTTTCCTTTATCGGTGAAATCGGCAAAACGGTAGCGGGTAAAACTGCCATTCATTCTGAAAAAAGTTGTCCAGTCGGGTCGGTCGATCAGCCTGTAATCCAGTTTAATTTCAAGTCCCGGATGATTGGTTCCCCCGGCATTGATCCCGATATATTCATCCTCTCCGGATCGTTGCGCCACCAGCAAATTCTTCACCTTCATGTAATAGGCGGTTAGTTCAAAAAACAGCGATTTGCCTACAGACCCTTTTGTTCCCAGTTCGAAATTCCAGCCGGTTTCAGGTTTTATGGAGGTGTTTCGGAGGCCACCCGGCATCAGTGTTTCTTCGAGGGTGGGAGGGGAGAAGCCATGACTGATCACCGAAAACAGCCGAAATTTTTCATTCGCAATCCACGAAGCGGCTAAACGTGGCGATATAATTTGCGGAAACCGTTGTTCTCCACCCTGATCGCCATTCGACAAAAATTGATCTTCGTAACGGTAGCTGGTCTGGTTCCAGTTCAGGCTGGCCGATACAACAAATTGCTTTTCAATGGTCAGGTCGGACAGTAAAAAGATGTTGTTGTACCAGCGAAATTCTTCGTTGTCCGACAATAGATTGCCTACGGCTCTGTCTTTATTCTGAAGGGTTTGCCACTGGTAGTTTTCTGTGAAAAACTCGTTGCCAAGCATTATCCGGCTGGTTGTTTTTCCTGAAGTGATCTTTTTCTCCAGAACCGAACGTTCTCCCAAATAATGGTTTTTTTCCTGAAGGATGTTGAATGGCCGTAGTTCGTTGTTTTTGTTGAATTGGCCGAAAATACTGATTTTGGCCAGCCAGTTTCGTGCGAAATTTTGCTGAACGGTCATTCCGCCGAAAGCTTTTTTGTAATCTTCGTAACCCCGCGTGGCGGCCCAGTTGGCTGCAGCTTTTTCAGGAGTGGCATCATAAGTTTTCAGGTCGATGGAACTGGGAATAAAAGCTTCGGTTTGTATGAAAGCACCCAGCAAATTAATGGTGGTTTGTTTTCGGGTAAATGTTGACGACCATGTTAAATTGTGCCGGTTTGTTTCATTGTTTTCGCGGTATCCATCGGAACTAAAACGACTGTAAACCAATGAATGACTGCTGTTTTTTGCTGCAACGGCAAGCTTTCCGGAGTATTTAATGGTTGCGAACGAGCCGACTGAAATACTTTGGGCAAAATGCGTTCTTATTGGTTTTACCGGATTAAACAGCAGCACGCCGCCCAATCCTGAACCATAAAATCCAGAAGCAGGGCCTTTGATGATTTCGATGTCGGCCATCTGGTCGAGATCGAGGTCTTCGAGGGTAGTTTCGCCCACTCCGTTGGTCATGGGAATATCGCCGTAATATGCCCGTATTTTGTTGGTTCCGTAGGGCGATCGGGTTCCGATTCCGCGAATGGTCAGCCGGTTGGTATTGATTGATCCGCTTTGCATCCAAACACCGGCAAATTTGTTGACCGATGGCGCCAATGTAAACGATGGCTCGCGGATAATTTGTCGGTTGGTCAAGACTCCGATCGAGCCGGGAGTATCGAACAGTCGTTTTTCGGAACCAAATGCTTTTACAACCACTTCCTGAATATTGATCATTGTGTCAACAACCTGATCGAATGACTCCACCGGCAAACTGGTTTCTGCATCCAAAACTTTTCCTTCAACGCGGTATTGTGCCTGCAATGACAAAGAAATCAGGAGTAATAATACGGTAGTTATTTTGCTTATAGTAGATTTCATCCTGATTAATCAAGGAAAGTTTATGTGTTTAGGTTCTGATACTTGCCAGACTATCGCGTAGCGACTATAGTATTTTAGAGATAAAGTATGTAGGATGATTACCGCGTAGCGGTTAAACTTTGTTGACTGCATTTCGTTGCGGCGCATGTTTGTGCTTTTTATCCCAACTCACCCCCACGTCCGCTTGCGGACGTCCCCCTCTCTTTCAAAAAGAGAGGGGAAAGCATCGCAGATGCGAAGGGGTGAGTTGGGAAAATATACGACAATATATAGTTCATTACTTATTTCCTTTTTTAACGCATCTCAACCTTTAATTTTCTTCGGCTTGCAGACTTTGTCTTCCTTTTTCGATTTTCGTTCGCAACGTTTGCAAACGTATTTTGCGTCGTCTTTTTCCTTGTAATCGTCGTTTTTACACTGTGTCTTGCTCATTTTCTATTTCTTATCCTGTTCGATGTGCTGAAGAACAACTGTAACGGGGTAATTGTTTTTCAGGTACTCCGCCAATTTCTCAGCAGCATACACCGACCGGTGCTGACCACCAGTACAGCCGAAACTTACACTCAGATGCGAAAATTTTCTTGAAATATAGACTTCAACAGAATGAGATACCAAGCTAAAAACCGGAACCAGAAAATCGGCCATGGTTGATTTTGTTTCCAGAAATTCCTGAACCTGCGGATCTTTTCCGGTCAGGTGTTTGTATTCAAGGTAACGGCCCGGATTGTGAATGGCACGGCAGTCGAAGACAAAACCACCACCGTTTCCTGACGGATCTTTTGGAATCTTTTTCTTGTAGGAAAAGCTGCTGATTCTGACTGTTAACCGCTCATTTTCAGGACTGATTGATTTCAGGAAAGAAGATTCGGTAACCGCTTTTAATACTTTTAACAACTCGGGCAATGGAACCTGAATCGTATTTTTTGCCAGTAAGGGTTCCAGATTTTTCAGGGCAAACGGAATACTTTTAAGAAAATGTTCCTTTTTCTCGTAGAACCCGCGGAATCCATAGGCTCCCATGGCCTGCATGATCCGGATCAAAACGTATCCGCCATACAGTGATTTGAATTTTTCGCGGTCGATGTGTTTGTACTGACTCAGTTCATCAAGGTAAAATTCAAGCAATTCTTCGCGTTCGGCTTCAGGAATATTGGCTTTTGCATCGTACAGCAACGACGCGAGATCGTATTGCAGCGCGCCTTTCCGGCCACCCTGGTAGTCGATGAAATAAACCTGCCCGTCTTTCAGCATCACATTTCTACTCTGAAAATCGCGGTACAAAAATGCATTGTTGTCAACGGCCAAAAGGTAATCGCTGAAGGCCTGAAAATCATCTTCAAGGGCCTGTTCTTCGAAAGGTATTTTTGCCAGCTTCAGGAAATAATACTTGAAATAATTTAAATCCCACATCATCGACTGTTTGTCGAAAGCTTCGCGCGGGTAGCAAACGCTGTAATCGATGTCTTTTCCGGCAACCAGCTGGATGCGTGGAAGCTGCCGCAATACTTTTTTGTATTCTACAACTATTTTTCCTGAAAATCCTTCAGTTTCGCGGATTTTGGTAAGGAAATCGAACAATGTTGTATTTCCCAGATCTTCCTGAAGATAACTTCTTTGGTCGGGGCTGACTGCATAAATATGCGGAACCGGAATTTCCTTGTTACGGAAATGTGCCGAGAATTCGAGAAAGGCCACGTTCTCTTTAACATCCTGGTTGTGAGCGCCGATCACCTGATGGCTGGTGCTCTTCATCCGTGCATATTCACGGTACGAACCCGAAACCGGTAATTGTTCGAAAAAGCTCACTTCTTCTTTGAAATGTGATTCGAACAATCTGATTAGCTGATCTTTTATTTTTAGTTCCAACTTGTCGTTTATTTTTAGTGAGCAGGTGACTTTAAGTAGTGAGCGGGTGACTCAAAGTCACCCGCTCACTATATATGAGAATTAATTATTTTGTTTATCCAATGCTTCTTTAATACGTCTCAGCTGATCCTTCGGATATTTTTCGTCCGGTTTCATGCCCAGCGCCCGGTTGTAGTTAAATCGTGCAATACTGAAATTTTCAGCCTGAAGGGCCTGATCAGCAATTTCGATCACTTTGTTGTACTCAACATTTTTCTGGTCACGGCTATCCTGATCAATCAATTTCTGGATGTCTTTGAGTTTTATCCGGGGATAGTTTTCATCCGCTTTCATTGCAATGGCCTTGTTGTAATAAAAGCGGGCAATGGCAATATCTTTGGTGAAATAGGCTTCATCGGCTTTGGCAATCATATCGCGGTATTCTTTTTCTTCTCTTTCAGAAAGCAGCGAATTGGTCAGCGCCAAAATTTCAGCAATCCGATCCTTCGGGTATTTTTCCCACGATTTAATTTCGAGCGCTTTATAATAATAGAACTTGGCGATTGTGTAATCCTGTTTACTAAATGCTTCATCAGCCTGTGCAATTGCCTTGTCGTATCCTGAACGATCGATTGACGACAATTCCGAATCAACCAATTTGCGGATCAGTTCGATCTGATTAACCGGATATTCTTCTTTGGGCTTTATTTCAATGGCTTTATAATAGTAGAAACGTGCAACTGTATAATCTTTGATGCCAAATGAATCATCAGCTTTGCGAATGGCCTCGTCGTAATTATCAACCGTTCTATATGATTGTGCCCGTGCTTCAGTCGCCTGTGCCGATTCTTCCGGTTTGGATACATTTGCTGAAACCGGAGGTGCAGTTTGAATTTCCGGTAAATCGAAGGCGTAAGTTTCAACCGGTTTTGCTTCGTTCAGCAGCTTGTCAATCAATGCGATCTGATTTTTCGGATAGGTTTCATCAGGCTTTATCAA
>DAITNH010000103.1:0-5066 GCA_036834745.1 Prolixibacteraceae bacterium | reverse complement strand
AGCTCATTGTCAGCCAATGCTTTTTCAGCTTTTGCAACAGCTTCGTTGTAAGCTGCATTTTCAGTAGAACTGTTGATTCCGGCAAGCTTTTCATCAATTATTTTCTGATCGATTTCCCTTAACCGTTTTTCAGGATAAGCTTCATTGGGTTTTACCAGCAATGCTTCGGTGTAAGCAGCTTTCGAACTTTGCAAGTCGGATTTATTGAAAGCATTATCGCCATTTTCTATGGCAAGATCGTAAGCTGCATTCCGCTGTTTAATAATGTTTTGTATATCAATAATTTGTTTCTTCGGATATTCTTCCATCGGTTTTATGCCCGATGCATTCCGGTATTCAGCAATTGCCTCTTCCAGTTTTGATGCACCAAACAATTGATCCGCTTTTTCAATTGAAACCTGGTATTGTTTGTTCTGACTATCCAATGCCCGGAGTTGGTCTTCAAGAGCAGTAATCATCTTTTGAACATTGCTTCTTTCATCAGGTTTGATACTGATTGCCTCATTGTATCTTTGAATGGCCACCTGATATTGTTTCGACTGTTTCATTTCCTTTCCTGAAGCAATGGCCCTGTTGAAGGCTTCATCCCTTACTTTCATCAGGGAATCCCTCATCGCCTTTTGCTGCCCAAGCATACTAATTTCCATTTGTTTGGCAATTAGTTCGTCAATTTTACTGATCTGGTCTTTTGGGTATTTTTCGTTTGGCAAAACACTTAGCGCATTGGAATAATAAGTTCTTGCTGCTTTGTATTCTTTTTCGGCGAATGCCTTATCCGCAATAGCAAGTTCTTTGTTGTACTGTTCCCTGTTGGCTTTTTCTCTTGCCAACCGCTGTGCTTCTTCTAAAGCGGCAAGCCTTGCTGTTTCTTCCATCTGCGCAATCATCGTGTTTAATTCAGCAATCCGAATAGGAGGCAGCGGTTCCGATGGCTTCAACTCACGTGCTTTCATGAATGCGTCGCGTGATTCTTTTAGCTTATTCTGTCGGAAAGCTTCCTGTCCTGCGTTCACAGTCTCAATGTACAAACGGTTGGTTTCTTCAGCACTCAACAACTCCTGCAGCAAAGCATCAATTTTTGCGATCTGCTCTTTTGGCAATGTTTCTTCAGGTTTCAGCGATAGGGCTTCCTGGTATTTTTCCTTTGCATCCTGATAACGTTTGTCGCCAACATGCTTGTTTGCAGCAGTAATCGCGGTGTTGTATGCTTGCGTCATTTTGGCCAGTTGCGCTAATTGTGCTTCTGTTTCTCCTAATTTTTGTTTTGCGACCGGATCGGCTGCTTTTATCGACAGTGCTTTTTCGTAACCCGATTTGGCCGTGTTGAAATCGTTCTCGCCAAAAGCTTTGTCTGCGTTTACCATTGCATCGTTGAAAGTTTTATCGTTTGCATCGTTAAGGGCCAGCAGCCGTTCTTCTTCTTTTTTTTGTTTTTCTTGTGCCAGTAATTGCTGTTTTTTCAATCCCTGAATATCTTCGATGCGTTTCTGTACCGATGCATCCCTTGGTTTTATTTTCATTGCATCATTCAGTAAACGAATCGATTCGTCATAATTTAAGCTTAAAACTTCTTTTTCGGCATTGGCTTGAAGCTCAATAAATCTGGTTTCGTTGGTTTCTGATTCAGTAATAAAAGCAAGTTTCTCTTTCGGATAACCTTCCGAAGCTTTTATTTTTAGAGCATTTTGATAATGCAATTTTGCTTGCTGAAGGTCGTTTGCTGCCAGCGACTGATCGGCCATTTGTATGGCTTCCTGGTATTTTTTATCAAGTTGTTCAATTTTAGCCAATTGTTCCTTTTCCTGATTGATAAGGTCTATTTGAGTTTGGGGATATTCCTTTTCGGGAACAAGCTGTTTGGCTTGATTGTAAAGGGTAACCGCCTGATCGAAATTTTTTGATTTGTAGCTGTTGTCGGCCTGGGTAATCAGATCGTTGAATTGCTTTTGTTTTTCGAGCATTGCCAGCAATTGGTCAATTTCCTGGATCCGGCCATTTGCAAATACATCGCCGGGCTTGTATTGCAGCGCTTCTTCGTAAACCGGGCGGGCTGATACATAAGTTTTCTGTTCAAAGAACCCATTGGCACGGGCAATGGCAGCTTTGTATTTTTGTTCCAGTTCGGCCTTTTGTTTTTCTGTAATTTCAAGCGCTTTTACCAAATCCTGAAGTTCGGCTATCCGGTCGCTGGCATAAGCCCTTTCAGGAAAAAGTTGTTTAGCCTCCAGATATTTTATCAGTGCCAGCTGGTATTCGCCCCGTTGATAGAGTACATCGGCATCCTTGATCAACTGGTCGAATTTTTTTTGTTTAACGACCAAATCCTGGGCTTCCTGTTTTGTAATACCTTGTGCTTCTTTCGCAACTTGTGAAGTTTGTGCTTTTGCTGTCTCGATTTGTTCAGCCATTTGAACATCAGAGAAATAGCTTTCCTTTTCGAAATTGTCGGTTTGTTTTCCGTAGAATATTTTCCCTGATGCCTTTAAGGTAAAACTTTTATCAATTCCCTCGATTTCCTTAAAAAGCTGCACAACCATTGGGAAAGGAGGAAAATCGCTGTCACGTTCCCATACTTCCTGCGGAATTTCGGTTGAAACGATAATTGTTTTGCTAAAATGCTGCGATAGGACAAAGATCAGGGTGTATTCGTTGAAATATTCGAGTTCCAATCTGAAACGGCCATTTTTTGGAATTGTAATTTTTGTAATTGGGGCTCCGCTTTTCGACATTTCGATAATGCCACTTTCCGTTGTTGCAACTTCAGGAACAATTTTACCGGTAATGATAAAGTATTTCTTGTTTTGTCCGGTAGAAGTCAACTGGAACAAAAACATGAAGATTAGAAAAATCAACACTCCGAACCGACCAATCTTTTGCATACGTGTTTCGTTTCTATACAGAGATAACATTGCCTCTTTAAAAAGTACAACTCTGTAAAATTAACTAAAAGTATGAAGGATGGAAATTAAAACTTATTTTTTGAGTAGAATTCAGAAGTTTTGGTAGCTCTGAAATTTGGATTTATTCTCGCTTAATTTACTATTTTGCCTTATTGACAAAGCATTTTGCTCAACATATTCAATATCAAAGCCGGTTGGTAATTTGGAAAAAATGTCTTTCTCAGGCGAATAACAGATGTGCTGAATTGAGTTTGAATTGGTTATGTTTTCTTCTTCACAAATTGCTTTGTCAAGCTTTACGGCCATTAAGAAATGTGGAAACTTATTTTCCCGCTGCATTACTTCCGATGGGATTTCGGTATTTATAATGATGGTTTTTGAAATATGGTCGTTTTGTTTGAAAGTTAACTGGTATTCTGTGTTGTAGTTGAGTTCGAGCCGGAATCTTCGGGTAGTAGGAATTTGTGATACAACTGCAGGTTGATTGTTTTTTATAATCTCAACAGTAATATTTTGAAACATTTCTGAATCGGAAAGTATTTTTCCGGAAATAATAAAATATTTGGGTGTTTGTGCAGAAATGGAAAGCTGAATTACTGCCAGAAATATAAAGAGGAGCTTTATAACTTTTAATTCTTTATTCTTCATATGATCTTAAAATATAGGTCATTGTTTGGTTGAACGATTCTATAATAACTTCTCTTTATTCTGGAAACGCTGCAAAGGTAACCCTTCAAATCAAAAAAAATGTTTTTATTTCTTTTCTTTAACCTCAAATGGTTGTATTTTGCCCGTTTACTTTTCAGAAAAACTAATTTAATGAGAAAGGATCCCTCTTATTTTGAAGCTTTGCTTCCGATTCTCTTTTTAATAGCAATGCTAACCGCTAATGTATTTTTGTTCGAGGATACGCTTGCCGGTTCCAACCAGATTGCATTGTTACTTGCTGCTACCATCGGTGCAATAATCGTGATCAGAAAAGGAATGAAATGGGATAAAATAAGCGATAGAATTGTGATTACCATTGGTTCAGCAATGCCATCGATGCTTATTTTACTGCTAATTGGTTCGCTTGCCGGTACCTGGATGATCAGTGGGATTGTGCCTGCAATGATTTATTATGGCCTTGACATCATTAATCCATCCATGTTTTTGTTTACTGCTTTAATTGTCAGTTCATTAATTTCGTTGGTTACCGGAAGTTCGTGGAGTACAGTTGCAACTATTGGCGTGGCTTTGCTTGGAATTGGCAAAGCGTTGGGAATGAATGAGGCGGTGGTGGCGGGGGCTATTATTAGCGGCGCTTATTTTGGCGATAAACTTTCGCCGCTGAGCGATACCACCAATCTTGCACCGGCAATGGCCGGGACTGATTTGTTCACGCACATAAAGTACATGATAATAACAACTACTCCGACTTACCTTATTACAATGACTATCTTTCTGATCATCGGTTTTCAATACGATTTTGGAACGGCTGTAGTTGATGTCGTTGGTGTAAAATCAGCAATAGAAGGTTCATTCAACACCACGCCAATCCTGTTTATTGTCCCGGTCATTTTGTTTGTGATCATCATCATGAAAGTTCCGCCGATTCCTTCTTTAATGGTAGGTACCTTGTTGGGCGGACTTTTTGCTATTATTTTCCAGCCAGAAATTATTAATGAAGTGGCAGGAAAAGGTTTGTCCTATACAAAAGCATCATACATTGGTTTTATGCAGGCAATGTTGGGTGATGTCAAATTGGTCACTCCTGATGAAAATGTAAATGAATTGCTTCACACTGGCGGGATGCGCGGGATGCTGGATACGATCTGGCTTATCATTTCAGCAATGGTTTTCGGAGGTGTTATGGAAGCCGGCGGACTTTTAATGAGGATTATACAACCCGTTATTAACAGGGCAAAATCGACCGGATCGTTGGTCGCTTCAACGGTTGTGACCTGTATTTTTTTCAATACAACCGCTTCCGATCAGTACATTTCAATTGTAGTACCTGGCCGAATGTTCCGAAAATCATACAAGGATAAAGGCTATGCCCCCGAATTGCTGAGCCGTACACTGGAAGATGCAGGAACTGTGACTTCGGTGCTGGTTCCGTGGAATACCTGTGGCGCAACACAATCGAGGGTTTTGGGTGTGGATACCCTGACTTACCTACCTTAT
>DAITNH010000102.1:12171-16152 GCA_036834745.1 Prolixibacteraceae bacterium | reverse complement strand
GGGATTTTAATTTTGACAATTTAACCGCCAGATAAACCGATTTATCCCGCAAATATGGAAATTTCATTGATTTGCCAAGCATAATCGGGATGATATTCGGAAGCACTTTCACATTGAAATACTTTCGTACAAAAACTCCCTGATCATGTGTCAACTGTTTTTCATCGAGCATGAAAATGTTTTCATTGGCCATTTCCTTCCAGATATTCCGGTAAATTTCCTGAGCCTTTTGCTGATGATTTACAACAGTTTCCTGAATTTTATCGTACAGTTCGGCTGCCGTATAATCGCCTAAAAGGCCCTCTTCGTCTTTGCCAAATTCGAGCATCCGGCGAACCGCAGCCACCCGCACCCTGAAAAATTCATCGAGGTTATTAGAGAAAATTCCAAGGAACCGGATTCTCTCAAACAACGGAACGGTGGGATCTTCGGCCTCCTGAAGCACCCGCTCGTTAAACGATAACCAGCTGATTTCACGGTTGTTGTATTTGCCAGATGTTCCCATTTCCTTTTCTTTCGTATATAAAACCCAAATTTATGGGTGTAAGTTACAGGGATTTTTCTTAATCTACATTTAAATTCAGTTTATCCAGTCCTTTTTGAATGGCTTCCTGAAAAATTGGCAATCCTGAAATTTCGTTCAGGGTTAAAATTCTGTCTTTGGGAGCCTGCGTTTCGTCCTGAAGGAACATCTCAAACCAACCAACGTTTTGCCATTGCCCGAGTTTGTATCCCACTTTCAAAAATTCACCGCATTTTCGGTATCCGAATTGCTCGTGAAACGCCACGCTTGGTTCGTTGGGCATGGTAATAATGGCCAGCAAGTCGGCAATTCCCTGGTAACGCACCATTTCGTTCAGGCTGGTATAAAGTGCCTGTGCCACCCTTTTGCGGTGAAAGTCAGGATGAATATAAACCGATACTTCCTTGGTCCACCGATACGATGCACGGCTCCGGTAGCCTGATGCGTAAGCATATCCTGCAATCCGGCCATCGATTTCACAAACCAGAAACGGCAATTCGTCCATTATTGCCTGGATTCGTTCCCAAAAGGAAATTTCATCAGGAACGGTTTCCTCAAAAGTGACAGCTGTTTCCAGAATAAATGGAGCATAAATTTCCAGAATTCCGGGGACATCAGATTGTGCTGCAAGTCGTATGGTTGGGTGCATGAGTTTAAAGTTTAAGGTTCAAAGTTTAAAGTTAAGAGTGTCGAATCTCAAATGTTGAGTGAACCCCATTCATCATTCAAGATTCTAATACTCTAATATTCTTCTAATTCAGGTCGTCGCTGAATTCCATCAGAAAGGCTTTGATGAACCCGTTGATATCGCCGTCCATCACTGCCTGAACATTACCCGATTCGAAACCGGTGCGGACATCTTTCACCAGTTTGTATGGCTGCATGGTATATGACCGGATTTGCGAACCCCATTCAATCTTCTTCTTGGTCGAATTGATCAGTTGTTCGGCCTCGCGGCGTTTGCGCAGTTCCAGTTCGTACAATTGTGATTTCAGCAATCGCAGTGCATTGTCTTTGTTTCCGAACTGCGAACGGCTTTCGGTATTTTCGATGATAATTCCGGTAGGTGCATGCCGAAGCCTCACCCCGGTTTCAACCTTGTTTACATTCTGGCCTCCTGCTCCGCCCGAGCGGAAGGTTTCCCAGGTTATGTCGGCAGGGTTGATTTCCACTTCAATGGTATCGTCAATCGAGGGCGAAACAAACACAGATGCAAAAGTGGTCATTCGTTTGCTTTGGGCATTGAAAGGCGACAGGCGCACCAGACGGTGAACTCCGTTTTCGCTTTTCAAATAGCCATAGGCATAATCGCCTTCAAACTCGATGGTGCAACTTTTTATGCCCACTTCGTCGCCACCGTGGTACTCAACAGTTTTTACCGTGTATCCCTGTTTTTCGCCATAACGCATGTACATGCGCATCAGCATTTCAGCCCAGTCGTTGCTTTCGGTTCCGCCTGCCCCCGCATTGATGCGAAGAATTGCGCCCAATTTATCCTCCTCTTTCCGGAGCATATTTTTGACTTCCAGCGCTTCGATAAGTTCCCGCGTTAATTGGAATTGCTGCTCAATATCTTCTTCTTCAGCCTCTCCTGCTTCAAAAAAATCGTACAAAACCAGCATGTCTTCCACATGGCGGTCAACATCAGCGAATCCATCCGTCCAGATTTTTACTGAATTGATGACTTTCATTTGTGCTTCGGCTTCTTTGGGATTGTTCCAGAAGGCAGGATCCTGCGTTTTAAGCTCTTCCTCTTGTAGTTGTATCAGTTTTTGATCGTAGTCAAAGATGCCTCCTTAACGCATCCCGGCGATCAATAAGATCTTTAACCTGTTCTTTGAGAATCATTTTTATGTTTTTAGATTACTGAAAAGCAAAAGTAGAAAATGAATCGGGATTATTGAATTAAATGAATCAATTCCCCCAAACTACTTCCTTTTCAACAAAGGAAACTGCCTGAATATTGTATGCATCACCTCCGGTTTCGAACATGTAGGCAAATAACTTTACGGTATAGGTTTTCCCGGCTACCGGGGTAAAACCTACCGCCCATCCGGAACCTGCAGCGCTGATAACAGAAGTTTTGATATTGCCCGGAAGTTCAGTGCTTCTAAAAACCAGTTCATCGCCATCAATAATGTTGATGGAGTAGCTGCCAGCATCTGCGAGTAATGTCCAATTCATTTCGAGTTGATGCTTGGCTACATCGTATTCGCATTTATCCATGGTTGGAATAGGCAAAACCTTGTCGGTTAAAACATCCTGAAAATTCTGTTTGACACCATTTGTGAAGCTTGCAGAAAAATCAAAGGTGGCGGCTGCTGGCTTTGTTGTTGTGAATTGGGTTTCAGGTGTTTCAAAATAGAAGTTTGTTTTGTAGCCCTGATTTGCTTTCAACGAGTATGTTTTGCCCGTCTCGGCAGTACTTACCACAGAAACACTCTCGAACGAACTTAAGGTGTAGGCATACATTGAAATGCCGTAAACGGTGTTCGCCCCCAATTGTTTGGCAACGATCATTACATCACCAACCCCGGTAACCTGGTCGTCATTTTTATTGCAGGATAAAATAACAAGTGATAAAAGTAAGGCTGCAAAAAATTTCAAGTGTTTCATTTGCTTATGTTTTTTAATTAATAATCATTGATGAGAGATGCAGATTGGCATCTGAAAGGTTGTTTGATGCAAAGATATTTATTTGCGGTATAACTTATCTTGAAGTAGGACCGAATAATGTATTCGTTTTCGATCAGCCAATTAACATGGTCGGCTTAAGTGCCTTTACAGATAAGATTAAAATCCTCATACCAAGCAGAGTTTTGTTATTTTTGCCGGAGGTATAGCCTTTTAAAGAACAAACAAAATGGCAAAAGTAAATTGGAAACCCGGAACCATGATTTATCCGCTTCCGGCGGTATTGGTTACCTGTGGCGAAACACCCGAAGAATATAACCTGTTAACCATTGCCTGGACGGGTACCATCAGCAGCGATCCGCCGATGTGCTACATTTCGGTTCGCCCTGGCCGTCATTCGTACGAAATCATTAAACGAACCGGCGAATATGTGATCAATCTGACCACCGAAGAACTGGCCCGTGCAACCGATTGGTGTGGTTGCCGATCGGGTGCCAAATACAACAAATGGAAGGAGATGGGATTAACACCGGCACCTGCAACCATTGTGAAAGCGCCGATTTTGGCCGAAGCTCCAGTCAGTATCGAATGCAAGGTGAAACAAATTATCGAGCTGGGTGTTCATCACATGTTCATTTCAGAAGTGGTAAACGTGATTGCTGACGATCGTTACATCGACCCGGAAACCGGCGCATTCAGCCTGAAAAAATCGAATCCGCTGATCTATTCCCATGGGCATTATTTCAAAATGGGTGACCCTATTGGCAAATTTGGCTGGTCGGTGGAGAAGAAGAAAAAGAAGTAAGCAGTGGTCAGTCACAGTT
>DAITNH010000102.1:0-12071 GCA_036834745.1 Prolixibacteraceae bacterium | reverse complement strand
CTGAAACCCTTTCAGGGAATTCACCAAACAGCGCCGTTCGGCTCAGTTAAAATAGAACATTATCTTCCGGCATTTGATTCAGCCATCGAAGAAGCGAAGCAGGAAGTTCAGAAAATTATTGACCATCCGGAGAAACCTGATTTTGAAAATACAATCGTTGCACTCGACATGGCAGGCGATCGCCTCAACCGCATCCAAAGTATTTTCTTTAACCTGAATTCGGCTGAAACCTGCGACGAGATGCAGAATATTGCCCAGGAAGTCGCCCCAAAACTTTCGGATTTCAGCAATGATATCAACTTGAATGAAGAATTGTTTGCCCGGATCAAAGAAGTATTTGAACATCGGCCACGCTCTATCCTGAATACTGAAGAAACCACCTTGCTCGAAAAAACCTATCGCCGGTTTGTACGCAGCGGAGCTAACCTGAATGCATCAGACAAGGATAAATACCGCGCCATCACCAAAGAATTGTCGCAATTGGGACTCACCTTTCAGCAAAATGTGCTGGCCGAAACCAATGCGTACGAACTGCTGATAACCGATAAAAAAGATTTGGGCGGACTTCCGGAGTCGATTGTCGAAATGGCTGCACAAACGGCAAAGTCGAAAGAAAAGGATGGCTGGCTATTTAATTTGCAATACCCGAGTTACGTTCCTTTCCTGAAATATGCCGATAACCGGGACTTACGCGAGCAAATGTTCCGCGCTTCGAGTTCACGGGGAAATCAGGAAAATGAATTCGACAACAATGCAGCCATCAAACGGATTGTTGAGTTGAGACTGGAAAAGGCTAAATTGCTTGGTTTTAAAACACATGCTGAATACAAACTTCAGGAACGAATGGCAGAAACGCCTGAAAAAGTTATCAGCTTTTTGGAAGAACTTCATCAGGAATCAAAACCTTTTGCAGTAAAAGAATTTGCCGAAGTTCAGGAATATGCCGAAAAAAACGGTTTTGATGGAACCATCCAGCGCTGGGACTGGGCTTATTATTCGGAAAAACTGAAGCTGGAAAAATACAATTTTACCGACGAAGAGGTAAAACCCTACTTGCAACTCGAAAAAGTGATTGACGGTGTTTTCCTGCTGGCACGGAAACTTTACGGACTTCATTTAAAGGAGAATAAAAACATCGAAGTTTATCATCCGGAAGTAACGGCTTACGAAGTACTCGATGAAAACAACCGATTTGTTGCTGTGCTTTATCTCGATTTTTTCCCGCGCGAAGGAAAACGATCAGGTGCCTGGATGACCGACTACCGAACACAATCCAATGTCAACGAAAATCAAATCAGGCCGCATGTTTCGCTGGTAACCAATTTCTCGAAACCAACTGAAAGCTCACCTTCGTTACTCACTTTCGATGAAGTGACTACTTTTCTGCATGAGTTTGGGCATGGTTTGCACGGAATGTTGTCACAATGTCAGTTCCCCGGAACTTCAGGAACGAACGTTTATTGGGACTTTGTTGAGTTACCGTCGCAGATTCACGAAAACTGGGCTTACGAAAAAGAATGGCTCGATCTGTTTGCCGTTCATTTCCAAACCGGAGAAAAAATGCCTGAAGAATTGGTTCAGAAGATACAGAAAGCACAAAACTTTCAGGCAGCATATATGATGGAAAGGCAATTGAGTTTCGCGATACTCGATATGGCATACCATAACCGCGAATTGCCGGTTGAAGGTGATCTGAAAGAGTTGGAAATGCAGGCGATTTCCCCGACAGATATGTTTGAACCTGTTGAAGGAAGCCTTCAAAGTACCGCCTTTTCGCATATTTTTTCGGGTGGTTACGATGCTGGTTATTACAGCTACAAATGGGCCGAGGTATTGGATGCCGATGCATTTTCGGTCTTCAAAGAGAAAGGGATATTCGATCGTGAAACCGCAGATTCTTTCAGGAGAAATATTCTGGAAAAAGGTGGAAGCGAACATCCGATGATTTTATACAAGGCTTTTCGGGGACACGAACCAACAGTTACGGCACTGCTAAAAAGAAATGGACTGGTGTAAAGAGTTCATTCCTCGGTAATCAGGCCGCTGCCTGAGCGCGAAGCTGGTCGAAGGCAGATTTAACTCAAATAAACGCGATGACAAGACCAATGATCAGGAACCCGAGTGAAAATCCGGCGTAAATCTGAGAATTGGTGTGTTTTAGGAGAATCAGGCGTGAGGTGGCGACCAGTCCTGCAACAAGAATAAGCAAAGATAAAACCAGTATTGCATTTTCATGAAGCCGGAAAGACAAGGCGCTGATTCCGCCGATCAAACCGCCGATAGCAGCCGAATGAGCACTGATCTTCCATTTCAGGGAAACAACTATAAGTGAGATTTGAACCAGAATTGATGCAATTAGGAATAGGTTGTAAATAGGATAAACCGGCAACTGTTCAAGTATCAGGTATCCGAGGTAATAAAAAACTGAACTAAGCAATAGCGGCAAAATCCGGTCAGTACTTTTTTCCATGTTCATGTCGAATTTCGGACTCATTGATAAAATCAGGATACTCAGTGCTGGTAGTATGCATGTTGAAAGCAACACGGTTAAAAGCATAAATTTCTTTACGCTCCAGGGTAAAAGTGCAAAATAAAAATCGGAATTCAAAAGCAGCAGGAATCCCAGTGTTGGTATCAGCAACGGATGAAAGATGATGGATGTTACACGGGCAATTATCTGTATTATTCTATTGTCAGTCATTGTTTCATTATTAACGATCACAGATTTCAGATTGACTGATTAAGCAATATTTCCTTCGTTAATCGTTAATCGTTAATCTAAAGTTCTTTTCTCATTCGTGCAACCGGAATTCCCAGCTGCTCACGGTATTTTGCCACTGTCCGCCGCGCCACAACATAGGATTTCTCTTTCAGGATAAGTGCCAGCTTTTCATCGGTCACAGGATGTCGCTTGTCCTCATTATCAATACATTCTTCAAGTATTTTTTTGATTTCGCGGGTCGATACTTCTTCTCCGGTATCTTTTTGCATCCCTTCAGAAAAGAAATATTTAAGTGGATAAATACCGAAATGCGTCTGTATATATTTGCTGTTTGAAACGCGTGAAATGGTTGAAATGTCGAGGCCGGTTATGTCAGCAATGTCTTTCAGGATCATGGGCCGCAATTTAGTTTCGTCCCCATCCTGAAAAAACTCCTTCTGAAATTTAATGATCTCGGCCATGGTAACCTGCAATGTTTGGTGGCGTTGTTTGATGGCATCGATGAACCATTTGGCCGAATCGAGTTTTTGCTTCATAAACAACATGGCCTCTTTCTGGTCTTTGGATGCTCCGGTCTTGTTCACCGAATAGGTTTTCATCAGATCGAGATAGGTTCCGTTCAGGTGAAGGTCGGGAACATTTTTCTGGTTCAGGCTCAAATGAAGTTCTCCTTCCAGGTTATCGAGCAAAAAATCAGGAACAATTACCTGACTCGATTTACTCATCGGGTTGCTGTATGAACTTCCGGGCTTCGGATTCAGTTTCAGGATTTCATCAATGGCATCCTTGAGTTCTGTTTCAGTAATTTCGAATTTCCGGAGAATCTTATCGTAATGTTTTTTGGTAAATTCTTCAAAAGTTTCCTGAAGTATTTTTGCGGCCATACAAGTCGAATCTTTGCCTTTTTTCCGGAGAATCTGCAGCAGTAAACACTCCTGAAGGTCGCGTGCCCCGATGCCTGGCGGGTCAAAATCCTGAATGAGTTCGAGGTAGCGTTCCAGATCTTCAAGCTTCACCTCTTTGTTGCGGTGAAAAGCCAGGTCGTCGGAAATCGAAAGTAAATCGCGGCGCAAATAGCCATCCTCGTCAATATTTCCGATGATGTATTCTGCGATTAATTGTTCCTCTTCATTCAGATTGGCAAGCCCAAGCTGTTCGATCAGGGAATCATGAAAGCTTACTCCCGAAGAGTATGGCATATCAACCAGTTTGTCGTCTTTGGAGTAATTGTTCGCTGACAAGCGGTAGCTGGGAACATCTTCATCGTTCAGGTAATCTTCGAGCGAAAATTCGTCGTCCGATGAAGAATCATCCGATTCATCGAATTTCTCGTCCTCATCGCTTTCTTCCGTCATTTCCAGAATAGGGTTTTCTTCCAATTCGCTTTTTATCCGCTGTTCGAGTTGAATCGCAGGAATCTCAAGCAACTTGATAACCTGTATCTGCTGCGGCGAAAGTTTTTGTAATAACCGTTGTTGTAAACTGAGTCTCTGGTCTGCCATTCTGATTCAACTTTGCCCAAAATTAAGATTTTTAATTGAACCTTGTAACTTCTGTTCCCAAAAAGAGAGAAAGCCCGGGCACATACAAGCTTAATGGCTTTGTTTTAGCTTTATAATCAAATGGTTCAAAATCATGATTTAGCTTTTTTCTAAATCTCAGCCCTTTTTACTGAACAGTTTTGGTTTCCTTTCCTTGTAAAAAGGTAAATATTCAATTGGATCTTTGTATTTCACTTTTCCGGTGAAAAGGTAAAAACAAGTACCGAATGATATCGCAGAAAAATCGGAACTTTTTGACAAAAATGAAAGCACATTATCGGTTCCTAAATAAGTCTGGCCCCCATCCCTTTTGTAAAGAATGGCAATTGGTATGTTCGCGAATGAATTTCCAATAATTGAATAGCCTGTGATTATTGAAAGTTTTTTATTCGCGGTGTAATGCGCTGTCAGTGAAAAACTATTATAATTCAAACCTTTGGTTTTGGAAAATCTGTCAACCACTCCGATCTGAAGTTTTGGATTTACCTGGTATTTTAATCCGGCATAAATAGTAGTTGGCAGCGGTTTCGAAAACGCGGTTTCATCTAAAGTTAAGCTAAACGAGATTGTATCTGCAAGAGGTTTGTCGTTGAATTTTGTAAGGACAGGGACACCGTTTTCATTTATCTTTATATCAATATTTTCTTCCGGGAATGGATATTCATCATTAAATATCAATGTGTTTATGTTTTGCTTCCATTTGATTCTGCCCAAATCGATTACGCTTGCCGAAAGTTCTATTTCAGGTGTAACTTTGTATTTAAAACCAAAGTCGATTCCAACTCCAATATTCCTGGCATTGGTAATATAACCGCCAAAATCAAAATCATTTGCCAGGTTAAGATCCCTTAGATATCCGTCTTCGAAATCAGGATTTGCCGGAATGGACAATCGCATTGGCCCTGCAATCTGAGTATAAAAAGTGTCGGCTCTCTCAATTATTTTTCCTGACACTTCAGAAAACAGAATTGATTTTCCGTAATATATTTTTGCACGTCCACCGACAGTAAGTTTATCTTTGATAATCTCTTTGGCAAATCCCAAACTGTATTCGCGGTAATGAATCGCTTCTGCTCCGAATAGTTGTGGTTGGTCAATTGCCATATTCTGAAAAGTCGGACTCATCAGAAAATCAGAAAGATCACCTTTAAAGTCGGTCATCAAAAGTACATTCTCCCTTATCCGAAAACTAAAAGATCCAAAATCGGAATTGTATCCAAGGCTAAGCAGGTTGGTTTCATAATTCAGGAAGAACAAATTCTGTTTCACCAGACTGTTGAAAACGCCTTTAAAATCTTCTGTAGTTTGACTGCCTTGCAGAAACTGAGTCATCACATCTTTAATAACTTCCTGATTGTTAAATCCAAAGGACATGCCTGCCAGTGGAAAAATGCTGAATGTGAATTCATGTTGGGTAGTTAAAAAAGCGGGATTGAAGTTCGAAGTGTTAAACTGATCCTCCGCATGGTAAAAAACCAGATTTGACTGAGCATTGCCCAATAAAGAAATTACTGACAACAATGCCAGTAAAACCACTATCTGTTTAATTGTTACCTCCAGTTTCATGAATCAGGATTATTTTTACAAGATAGCGAAAGAATTAAACTGAATTGAATCTCAGTTAGGTTTACTTACTGCTCATTTTGTAAATATCATCAATTTGACCTGAAATAAAAAAATAAATTTGAGGAACAGCTTAAATCAATTGACTCTAAAAATGAAGGGTTTAAAAATTAGAATTCAGGGTAATTTTTCCGAATTAATCCAGTTCTCCAATTTTTCTTAGATCGTCGGGGTTTATAAGCGGGGAAATCATCCGAAGGTGCTTTGAAAATGTCTTTTTTTGTGAAAAGATAAAAACAGGTTCCAAAGGAAAAACCTGCATAATCTGAAAATGATGGCACAATAAATGCCAGCAGGTTATCGGTTCCAACATAAATCTGACCAAAATCCTTTTTCCACAACAAGGCCAGGGGAATATTCTTGTAAGCGCTTCCAATCATTGAATAACCTGTACTGACCGAAAGTTTTTTGTTCATGTCAAAACTGGCCATAACTGAAAAACTGTTGTAATTCATGTTTTTCAATTTCACATACTTTTCCACAAGACTGATTTTAATTGCAGGTGTCAGCTGGTATTTTAAACCCGCGTAAATCGCAATAGGCATAGGTCTTGAAAATGCTCCCGAATCAATTTTGAGGTCTAATTTGGACGATATCGTATCAATAAAAGCACTTTCACTTTGATTTGTTGTAAGGATTTCAATACCGGTATCAGTAGTACTATGACTTACGTCATTAGCATTAAAAGTATATTGCCCGTTAAAACTCTTTGAATTCAGATTATTTCTCCAATTAATATCACCGAGGTCAGTTACACTCATCGAAAGCGTCAGGTCCGATAAAATTCGGTAATTAATACCTAGGTCAACACCAAAACCTGGATTCCCTGAATTCATCAAATAACTCAAAGTCTTGCTTGAAGTAGTATTTATTGTTTCCCCTACGGCTGGGAAAGATAATTTTGCCTGTCCACCAGTATTTAAAGTGTAACCGCCTGATTGATTATGAATTATTTGGCCCGAAATTCCCGAAAAAAAGGCTGATTTGCCGAAATAGATTTTCGTCCGCAGGCCGGCAGCAAATTTATTGCTTTTGGTTTGAACTGAATATGCCAAACTATATTCCCGATAATGCATGGCCTGAGCAGGCAAATTCTGTATCTTATTGATTGTAGTGCTTTGAATTCCAGTCTTGATGATAAAATTGGTGAGATCACCTTTAACAACTGCAGAGAAATTTTCGACTTCCTTTATCCGAAAGTTTAAAGCCCCGAACTTTGATAGAAAAGTGAAGGTTAATAAGGTGCTTTCTATACTTTGATTGATTAAAGAACGTTCGACCAGGCTTTTAAGTATATCTTTATAATCTTGATCAGTTGTAAGACCCGAAACAGATTTTGAGACCAAATCTTTAATTACTTCCTGATTATTATATCCAATACTTGTTCCACCTATCGGGAAAATGCTGAAGCTGTAATTCTTTTGGGAAGATAAAAATGCCGGGTTGTAATTGGATGAATTAAATTGTTCTTCAAGCGGATAAAACGACAGACTGGACTGAGCATTGACCATCGTAACCATCATTGTCATCAACATCAGCAGAAATAATTTCCGTCTGCATTTAACTCCGTGCATCATGAATTAAAATTATAATTATAGCATTGCGATGTTTTCTGCCAAAAATCTGCCCATTCAAAACAGCGTCTATCCTTCTGATAAATTTTTTACGTTTATACTAACGCAGTAATCAACTTAATATTCTTGCCCGGTCGTAATTCGGATTAAAATTGAGTAATGCGATTATCTTCTCCTAAAACTCCGCGTTTTTTGGTGTTCTTGGGAAAGCAATCACGTCGCGGATGTTGCCCATTCCGGTAACAAACAACATTAACCTTTCGAAACCCAAACCAAAACCGCTGTGGGGAACTGTTCCGAAGCGGCGGGTATCGAGGTACCAATCCATTTCATGAACCGGGACGCCCATTTCTTCCATGCGTTTAACCAGTTTGTCATAGTTTTCTTCGCGCTGCGAGCCGCCGATAATTTCGCCAATTCCGGGAAACAAAACATCCATCGCCGAAACAGTTTTGCCATCCTCGTTCTGTTTCATGTAAAATGACTTGATTTCCTTCGGATAATTGATCAGGATAACCGGCTTTTTAAAATGTTTCTCCACAAGGTAACGTTCGTGTTCACTTTGCAGATCGGTTCCCCAATCGACCGGATATTGGAATTTTCCTTTTTTATATGGATTTGAATTTTTCAGAACAGTGATAGCTTCAGTGTAAGGCAAACGCACAAAATCGTTTTCCTGAACAAAGCGCAGTTTTGCAATCAGTTCCATGGAGCGTTCGTCCATCGGTTTGTTTTTTTCTTCCTCCTGAAGGCGTTTACTGAGGAAATCGAGATCGTCCATACAATTTTCGAGTGCATATTTTATCAGGCTTTTCAGAAAATCTTCAGCCAGATCCATGTTGTCCTGAAGTTCATAGAAAGCCATTTCAGGTTCAATCATCCAGAATTCAGCAAGGTGGCGTGCTGTATTCGAGTTTTCGGCCCTGAAAGTTGGACCGAATGTATAAATGTCGCTCAATGCAGTGGCGCCCAATTCGCCTTCCAACTGTCCGGAAACTGTCAGGTTGGTAGCTTTTCCGAAGAAATCCTGCGAATAATCAACACTACCATCTTCCAGCAATGGAGGATTTTTTGCATCTAAAGTCGAAACGCGGAACATTTGTCCGGCACCTTCGGCATCCGATCCGGTGATTATGGGTGTATGCAGATACACAAAACCTTTGCTGTTGAAATAGTTGTGAATGGCAAAAGCCATGGCATGGCGAATACGGAAAATAGCGCTGAATGTGGCTGTACGAAAACGCAAATGTGCATTCTCACGCAAAAATTCGAGGCTGTGCTTCTTGGGTTGAATTGGGTATTTATCGGGATCGGCTTTGCCGTAAATTACAATTTCGGTGGCATTCAGTTCAACAGCCTGTCCACTTCCCTGTGATGCAACCAAATCGCCGGTAATCGCCAAAGCAGCACTGGTATTAATATCTTTCAGCAATTCTTCGCCAAATTTTTCAACATCAGCAACAACCTGCAAGTTATGAATGGTTGAACCATCGTTTAAAGCGATGAAATTTACGTTTTTGCTACCTCTTTTGGTTCGTACCCAACCTTTTACCAGTACCTGAGTACCTATCAGTTCTCCACCTATTATTTCTTTGATTTTCAGTCGTTTCATGCTGTATATTGTTTGCTAATTATTATTAGTAAAATGCTGTTTTCAAAATTGTACAAAAGTATGCATTTCTGAATTTAATCAGAACCTACCCCCTGAAAATCCGGGGCTGGTCATGAAAAATTAAGATGATGCAAGGTGATCACTAATTGCTTTTAAGCCATTCAATTTGCGGAAGTAGTTTTTCCCAGGTTTCGGCAGGAATTTTGGCTCCCATCACTTCCACCACGTTGCCAGCCAGCAATGAGCCAATTTTACCGGCTACTTCCAGGTCAAGGTTTTCGGACAGGGCATATAAAAAACCTGAAGCATAAATATCACCGGCTCCTGTGGTGTCAATACTTTTAGCCGGAATGGCTTCAATACGTATTACCTTGTCTCCTGTTTTTATCAATGAACCCTGAGCTCCAAGTTTAACAATTGCGATGGTACACATATCTGCAATTTCAGTAAGGGCTTCTTCCGGATTTTTTCCAGTTAGCGAGGTAGCTTCTTCTTCGTTGGCAAAAACGATATCTACATATTCATGGATAATCCGATGCAGAAAATCAATGTTTGCTTCCACAATATTATAACTTGCCAAATCGATCGAAACCAACAGTCCGTTTTCTTTGGCAGTGCGCATGGCGGCTTCAATAAGCAAATAGTTTTGTACCAGGTAACCTTCGATATGCAAAATGCCATAATTCTGAAAAATTTCATGTGTCATTTCCTCAGCCGTCAGTTCCATTGCAGCTCCCAAATAAGTACCAAACGTGCGCTCCGAATCAGGGCTGATTAATCCGGTTGCATGGCCGGTTCCGGTTTTACTGTAAAAGAAATGGGTGTTAATCTTATTGTTTTTGAAATCTTCGAGGTAAAAATTACCGAATTCATCGTCCGAAATTTTGCCAATGTAACCGCACCGACCGCCTAACTTAGCTATTCCATGGATGGTATTGGCCGCTGATCCGCCCGTCTGAATGATTCTATGATTATTTTTTGTTCTAATTTTTATTTCCTCTGAAAGAATTGCATCTACTAATGTCATGCTACCTTTTGGGAGTCCAAAATTTTGTAATACAGCGTCATCGGAAATATTGATCAAAACATCGATGAGGGCATTCCCGATTCCGAGAATAGATTTTTGGCTGTTTGGTGCGCCGGTAAATGTGTCCATAAAAATTTTTTATGCAAAAATATTTTTTCTTTTCGGAAAAGCTACTATTTTTGCAACGCTTTTAAAGGAAACGAATACACGTTAAAGTAAAAGTAGCATACAAATTCTCTAGTAGCTCAGTTGGTTAGAGCGGCGGACTGTTAATCCGTAGGTCGTAGGTTCAAGTCCTACCTGGAGAGCCGATATGATAAGTAAAATTCGCAATAACGCTTGAAATCAATGGTTTCAGGCGTTTTTTGTTTTTAACCTACCCTGAAATTCACGATATTTCTCGAAATTTAGCATAGTTAGCTTCGTCGGTTTTCCGGATTTGGAGCCTCTTATTTTCAATCATTTCAAGAAAAAAACCAACCTGATTTTAAAATTCCTCAGTGTCCATTTCCTCATTGTTGATGGCGTATTTTTCTGTTCTTTATTATTGGTTATAAAATTATTGGCCATTTTAGAGTTGCAGCTTGTTAAGGATTTGTACAATTGCTTTAAGCTCAGTCATAAGTTTGGTAAACGAAATATCTTCGCCGTAAATCATCTGTTGTTGCATGGTTTTATAATCAGCCTCCCATGCTGCCAAATATTCCGATGGTGGCAAAGGGTTCAGATTCGGAGGGTAGTGAAAGCTGTAATTTACTCCGTGTAATCGGGTAAACCGTTCTCTGTGGGTAACAATTGAACGGTATAATTCCTGATTTTCCAGTACTTTTTCAGCATATCCGGCATTCCAGATGCGGTAAATATCGTACAAATGCCTCGATAAACGTTCTACCCTGATTTTTTCGACCGGACGTTGAAATTCTTCCTGAAGCAAAAACAATTTTTCGAGGAAAGTACGTTCAGGATTAACACAAGGAATGGTAATCGGCTGATCGGCAAACGAACGGCCTGCATACTTTTCGCCCATTAAGGAGCTGAAACTTCGTTTTGTAAAAGGCTCACGCATGGTTCGGCTACCAATTTCAAGTTTTACTTCTGGCAAAATATATCGACTTTTCTCGGTCACAGATGGATATTTTATCAGGACTTTTACCGGATCCTGGTCAGGACTTTCCACTTCGGTCAGGTCAATTTCAACATCAGCAAAACCATTTACCTGAAACACCTGACGGAGTTCGGGAAGAAACGTTTCGGAAATATATTTGAATGAGGCATCGTGTAGTTTGGTAATTTGAGTGCGGCTGCTATTGACCGAAAAACCCAGAAATTCGTACGAAAGCGCAAGGTCAACATCCTCCGAAAATCGCTCGATAATGCCCCAGGCCTTGCTTAGCGAAGTTCCTCCTTTAAAAACCAAATGGGGTGCAGCCGATGTCTGAAAAACCAGTGAAAGTGTTTGTACCACCCACCAGTCTTTTTCGATGGAAGCATCAGGAATTGGTATGTCTTCATGAATTTGCTTGAAGATAAGCTGTTTCTCGGTTTTGGGCAGACGATAAAATTCCATGATTTCTATTTAAGTGCTTTTGCCATTATTTCTCCAATCCAGCGTGGGGCAAGCCTGATGTCGTTTTTGAGCATTTCGGGTTTTTCTTTTGCCAGCATAGTTAAAACCTGAATCTCTTCTTCGTTAGTCAGTTTATCTTTGCCAATGTCGGTAAGCGCCATAACCACCAGCTTGCTGATTTCGCCTTTCATGGCCATTTTTTTTGGGCTGGCTTTTTTAAACAATATGGTTGATTTGCCCAGTTTAACGGTACGTGCCGGCCCATCGGTCAGATAAACCAGCTTCATGGGTACTTGTGTGCTTAGTCCAAGCATGTGTTGCGCATAGGCGCCAGTTCAAGCGAAACCCTCCGTTTCACTTCGGGTAGCTTTTGCTCACGAATATACGTAAATCCCCATGATTAAT
>DAITNH010000101.1:12029-16211 GCA_036834745.1 Prolixibacteraceae bacterium | reverse complement strand
CGAAGGTTCGAAAATGTAATTGACATTGGTCTGACTATTCAGATCAACAGCAGCAGGCAATACAGGTAAAAATTGCTCACTAACCTGTTCCTGAATGGCAGCATTGATAAATTTGTTGTAAACCAACTCCACCCGATCGTATTTTCCATCCACAAAATCATTCATTATTGACTTGGAAACCCCTAACACATTTTCAAAAGTCAAATCATCGAACAATTCATTTTTTTCACTGTTCACCTGAATAGAATAGGTACGCAGAACTTTTCCGGCTTGCTTGCCAATCACCATAAAATCAAGATGTCCTGATTTCATTTGTTTGAGATACTTCGTTTTAGCCAGCGAAATGGCACTTTTTGAAATGTACGAATTAAAACCACCGCAAAGCCCACGGTTTGAACTTACCAAAACAATCAAAACTTTTTCAGGATAACGTTGAATTGTATATACAGAATCATCGTTATTTTCAAGCACTGAGCTTAAAAATGAAAGCAATTGAGAAAGTTTATCAGCATACGGACGAATCTGCAAAATGGCATCCTGTGCCTTTTTCAGCTTGGCGGCCGAAACCATTTTCATGGCACTGGTAACCTGTCTGGTAGTTTTAACAGAGGTAATCCTGGTTCGTATTTCTTTTAAATTGGCCATCTCAAATCAATAAATCAACAAATGAGTTTTCAGTCAAACACGTTTTATACCGAATATCTTTCAGCTATTTCGGCAGCAACTTTTTCAATTACCGCGGTTTCGTTATCCGACAGAATTCCAGATCGCAACTGATCAAGAACTCCGCGGTATTGCATTTCCATCAATTCAAGGAAATCGCGTTCAAAATCCTTTACTTTTTCAACCGGAACATCGCGCAGCAGCTCTTTTACTCCGCAGTAAATAATTGCAACCTGATGCTCGATCTTAAATGGCGCATATTGTGGTTGTTTCAATATTTCAACGTTTTTCCGGCCTTTGTTCAGCACGCGCATGGTGGCAGTATCCAAATCGGAACCGAATTTCGAGAAAGCTTCGAGTTCGCGGAACTGAGCCTGATCAAGCTTCAGCGTACCTGCGATTTTTTTCATCGACTTTATCTGGGCATTTCCACCAACCCTCGATACCGAAATACCTACGTTGATAGCAGGCCTGACTCCGGAGTTAAAAAGGTTGGATTCGAGGAAGATCTGACCATCGGTAATGGAAATTACGTTGGTCGGGATGTATGCTGAAACGTCGCCAGCCTGGGTTTCAATAATTGGCAATGCAGTGAGCGATCCGCCGCCTTTCACCTTGTCTTTCAGGCATTCGGGCAAATCGTTCATCTGGGCAGCCATTTCGTCTGACTTGATAATTTTTGCTGCACGTTCGAGCAACCTTGAGTGAAGATAAAACACATCGCCCGGATAAGCTTCACGGCCCGGCGGACGACGCAATAGCAATGAAACTTCGCGGTACGAAACTGCCTGTTTCGACAAATCATCATAAACGATCAAAGCATCCCGGCCTGTATCGCGAAAATATTCGCCGATTGCTGCACCGGCGAAAGGCGCATAAAACTGAAGTGCTGCCGGATCGGATGCAGTGGCCATCACAATCACGGTATATTCCATTGCTCCGTGTTTCTCGAGCGTGTGCGCCAGATTGGCAATGGTTGAACCTTTTTGGCCAATGGCCACATAAATACAATATACGGGATTGCCTTTTTCGAAATTTTCGCGCTGATTGATAATGGTATCAATTGCCACAGCAGTTTTTCCCGTTTGACGATCGCCAATTATCAACTCACGCTGTCCGCGGCCAATCGGAATCATTGCATCGATGGCTTTTAACCCGGTTTGAAGAGGTTGAGTTACCGGCTGACGAAAAATAACTCCCGGCGCTTTTCGCTCCAAAGGCATCATGAATTTTTCGCCTGTAATAATTCCCCGCCCGTCAATTGGCTCTCCAAGCGTATTAATAACCCGCCCGAGAAGGCCTTCGCCCACTTCGATTGAAGCAGTTCTCCTTAAACGTTTAACAGTGTCGCCTTCCTTGATTTCTTTTGTAAGGCCAAGAATTACTGCGCCAACATTGTCCTCTTCAAGATTTAATACAATCCCTTTTACGCCAGAGTCAAATTCGATCATTTCGTTCGATCCAACATTCGACAGGCCGTAAATACGGGCAATTCCATCTCCAACCTGAAGCACAGTGCCAACTTCTTCTAATTCTGCCTGACTTTTAAAGCCTTCCAACTGTTGCTTAAGAATTACCGAAACCTCAGCAGGTTTTATATTTGCCATTTTCTTATATTTTTATCAGTCAATATTCTATTTCAATTCTGTTTGAAGCAATTTTTCTTTTATTTTTTTCAGTTGCGATGAAACACTTGCATCGTATTGATTGTCGTCAACCCTCAGCACAAAACCGCCAATCAGCTCTTCATCAACCCTCTGACGCAACTCTACTTTGGCGCCGAATTCTTTTTCGAGCGATTTTTGTATTTGATCAACAATTGTTTCGCTTATTGGTGTTGCGGTAGTTAGCAACGCTGTTTTTATTCCCTGATCTTTTCGGTACAATTCTTCCAAATCTCTGAATATACCGGGAATATATTTTTCACGCCTGTTTTCGGTAATGAGCAGCAGAAAATTCAGTGAGTATGAATTGATTTTGCCTTCAAAAATAGCTTTCAGGACCTTCTTTTTTTCGGAAGTAGGAATTACCGGGCTTTCAATCAAAAGCATAAAATCGCTGCTTGAACTGCAAACAGAAGAAATTAATCCGGCATCCTCCTGAAGTTCACCGGAAAGGTTCTTTTCTTTGGCCAGCGAGAAAAATGCTTTGGCGTATCGTACGTTGATTTTACTTTGGTCCATAAATTTATTTCAACTTCAGGTCTTTTAACAGATCTTTAACCAGGATATCCTGATCTTTTGGGTTTTCGAGTTCTTTTTTTATCACTTTTTCAGCAATCATTACCGAAAGTTCTGCAACCTGTTTTTTAATATCATTGATAGCAGCATCCTTTTCAGCAATAATCTGTTGCCGCGCAATTTCAATTCCTTTTTGCGCTTCGGCATTTGCCTGAACTTTGGCTTCAGCAATAATTTTATCTTTTATATCGCGGGCTTCTTTCAGGATGATATCCTTTTCTTTTCGGGCCTCGGCAATAATCTGATCGTTGCTGGCTTTTAATCCGGCAACTTCTTTTCTGGCTTTTTCGGCCGAATTCAAAGCATCTGAAATCGATCTTTCACGGTCTTTCAATGCCTTCAGGATGGGTCCCCAGGCAAACTTTTTCAGGATGAAAAGAACGATCCCGAAAATGATGAGCATCCAAAATATTGTACCGTAATCAGGAGTTACAAATCCCATAATTTTAGTGATTGTTGGTTAAAAGAGGCCCAAACTCCCGGCAATCCCGGGAGCGGGTCACAAAACAAAAATTTCTTAAATGAAAAGAACCAAAGCACAGATGATCACCGCGAAGAATGCAACTCCTTCGATCAAGGCGGCTGAAACGATCATGTTTGCACGGATATCCCCACTTGCTTCAGGTTGACGGGCAATTGCTTCCATTGCGCTGGCTCCGATTTTACCGATGCCAATACCTGCGCCAATGGCTGCTAAACCTGCACCCAATGCAGCTCCCATTTGTCCAAGAGCCAATTCTGCTAAAATGATAAATAATGCAGTCATAAGAATTGAATTTATAATAATGAATAATTAATGATGCTCTGATGTTGCCATTCCAAAATAAAGGGCTGATAACAAAGTAAATACGTACGCTTGAATAAATGAAACCAAAATATCGAGCAGCACAATAAAAACTGAAAATGCCATTGATATGACAGAAACACCCAATCCGGCCTCAACTCCCATCAATTTGTTGAAAATGAAAATCAGGCTTACAAAAACGGTCACGATCATGTGTCCGGCCAGCATGTTTGCAAACAACCGGACCATTAACACAAACGGTTTGGTAATTACTCCTGAAAGTTCCACGATCGGCATCAATGGAATGGGAAATTTAAGCCACCAGGGAACATCCGGATTGTATATTTCTTTCCAGTAATGTTTATTGGCGTTTATGCTTGTTATGAAAAAGGTAAACAATGCCAAAACCAGGGTAACGGCAATATTCCCGGTAACATTCGTTCCAAATGGAAAAATAGGAACCAATCCCAACAAATTGTTGATCAGGATAAAGAA
>DAITNH010000101.1:0-11929 GCA_036834745.1 Prolixibacteraceae bacterium | reverse complement strand
TCGAAAATTCAACAACTTCAAAAGTAGTATAAACAATATATAGCAGCAAAAAATTGACTAAAAATATTTTGGCATCTTCTTTATTGATAACCACATATACGATAGCTACTGCCAAATAAAAAAACATCTTTATAAAACTAACTGCCATATATTGTGAGGTAAACCTTGAACTTGATTTACCGGCAATGTTTAACAAATAAGCGTGTACAAGGTTTGTTACGATGTAAAAAAAGGCTGGAACAACAGGTAAAATTGAACGGTAAAATTGGATAAATACGGTGGAATATAAAATTGCTCCCAATATGAAAACAATGACAGTCAGAACAGTAGATTTTACAATAAAGCTTTTCATACAGGGATTGATTGGAAATTACTTTTTGAATTTATTATTTAAAATGACGTGCAGCAACTACAAAAATTTTCGAATCGCATGATAAATAGCTCCGACGACCGATAAAATCATTAATCCCAGGGTAAATGCAGGAAAGTTCATATCAAGCCATTGGTCAATTTTCACGCCCAAAAATACCCCCGCTCCCATAATGACTATCATTTCGAAAGCAAGACTTGAATACTTGATAAAATCATCAAATTTCTTCTTTGGTTTTTGAAACTTATCGCTATCCATTATTCATGGTTTCATCACCCATGGTGCAGGTTCCGACAAAAAAAGCCCCCGGTTCAATCGACAATTTACCGGTAATCACATTTCCTGAAACTCTGGAAGAAGTTCTAAGAGAAAGCAATTCAGAAATAACCATCTTACCAGTTTGAGATCCTGCAATCTCGCAGCTTTTACAACTGATATCTCCTTCTACCCTTCCCGAAGCACCAATCACCAATCTACCTTTTGTGTCCAGATTTCCGGTTAATTCGCCGTCAATACGAATATCACCATCAGAAAGAAGATCTCCTGTGATTTTGGTCCCTTTGGCAATCAGATTAATTACCTGCGGATTAATTGCATTGATTTCTTTTGCCATATTTTTACCTTTTACTGAACGAACTTCAAATATAATAAAGCTTGACGAAGGACACCGATATTACGCTCGAAATGTGTCCAAAGAAGGATAAAAAAAACGTGGCTCCTGAAGGAAACACGTTTTGGAAAATATCTTTGCGACCGATTCTTTTTAAATAAAATGGTAAAGGAAAGTGATGGTACCTTCATAGGCAGATTTACGGTTGCCCTCAATCTCCATGGTAACATTGAGCTGAATTTTTGAAATTCCCCTCAGATTGGCCAACGAGTGTAAAACGACTCTGGTCCTGATCCTGCTGTTAACAAGCACCGGCTGATTGAACCGAAAGGATTCGATACCATAATTAACCAGCATCTTAATGTTTTCAACCTGAATAATCTGGTCCCACATATACGCAAGCAGTGACAATGTGAGGTAACCATGAGCAATCGTGCTTCCAAAAGCGCCTTCAGTTTTGGCCCTCTCCTCATCAACATGAATCCATTGATGATCAAAAGTAGCATCTGCAAATTTGTTGATCTGCTCCTGGGTAACAGTCATGTATTCTGAAACGCCCAGTTCCTGTCCAACATATTTTTCAAACTCTTCGTGACTTCTGATGATCAACTTTCCCATGGCTCGAATAGTTTAGTATGGTTATATTAAAGTTTATTTTTTCGTATCGTAAGCCCATTTAAGATAAATCGTTCCCCAGGTAAAACCGGCACCGAAAGCAACCAGAATAACATTATCCCCTTTTTTTAACTGACTTTCGTAATCGTATAAACAAAGCGGAATGGTTGCTGCAGTTGTATTTCCGTATTTCTGAATATTAACCATTACCTTATCCTTATCAATTCCAATGCGTCGGCCAACGGCATCAATGATTCTCATATTTGCCTGATGAGGAACAAACCAATCCACATCATTTACTGTTATTTTATGTTTGTCCATCATTTCAACTGCCACATCTGCCATGTTCGAAACAGCCGTTTTAAAAACAGTTTGTCCTTCCTGATATATAAAATGTTCGTCATTGTCGATGGTTTCGTAGGATGCCGGTCTTAATGAACCCCCACTTTTAATATGAAGAAATTGTGCTCCTGCGCCATCAACTCGGTTGATATGATCAATTACGCCAAAATCTTCGGTAGTAGGCTCCAGTAAAACGGCAGCGGCACCATCGCCAAACAAAGGACAGGTTGCGCGATCTTTGTAGTTTATTACCGATGACATCATATCGGCTCCTAAAATAATTACTTTTTTATACTGGCCGCTTTCAATAAATTTTGCACCTGTGGTCAAGGCATAGACGAATCCTGAACAGGCTGCGGTGAGGTCAAAGCTCCATGCATTAATTAATCCGGCTTTAAAATTGATAATATTTGCGGTAGCTGGCAACGGAGTATCCGGAGTCATAGTGGCACAAATCAATAGATCAATTTCCTCGGGTCTAGTTCCTGTTTTTTCCAGAAGTTCTTTAATAGCGGCAACTCCCATGTCGGAAGTTGCCAATCCTTCTTCTTTCAAAATACGGCGTTCTTTAATGCCAATACGCTGCATGATCCATTCATCGGAAGTTTCGACCAGTTGACTTATCTCTTCGTTGGTTAAACGGTACTCAGGAAGAAATGCTCCAATGCCTGTTATTGCAGCACGAATATTATCCATAAAAAATATTTTTAATCAAACTTATCAAAATGACTTCCCAAAATTTACCAGAAAATCAATAAAATAAAACTATTAAACCGGAAATTTTAATGGGGCGCAAGTTAGAATGAAAAATCCAAAACGCAAAGAAATATCAGGCATATAATTGCCTAACTCCTTTTAAAACAATTAATTAATTTGTTCGAATATTAAAACAGGAGGGTATAAAAATGGTCAGAAGAAGGATGTTCTTCTGACCATAATAGTGCAGCTATTATACTGTAACGTCTTTTTCGATTGCCAACTTACCTCTGTAATATCCACATTCCGGACAAACAGTATGATATTTTACAGTGGTACCACAATTAGAACAAGCAGCCAATGTTGCTGGTGTTGCTTTGTAATGTGTTCTTCTCTTGTCTCTGCGGGCTTTCGAAACCCTGTGTTTTGGATGTGCCATCTTAACTTATCTTTATTCGTTATCTAAAAATTTCATTAAATCATTCCAGACAGGGTTGCTTTCATTGTCTTCCCTGACTATGTAATTATTCAGCTTTTCGATCATTTCAGGATCACATGTTGAGTTCCCGTTTTCATCGTCCGGATGAACTTTTTTGATCGGAATTGCCAAACATATAAACTCATAAATCAACTGAGATACGTTCAGTTGATAATCATTTGTGCTAACCCAAATTAAATCATCGCCATCAGTAAATTCCTTTTCGCCTAACCTGACGAAAATTCGTTCTTTACTTTTAATTGGTTGATCGTACATTTCAAGGCAACGATCGCATTGTACATTCACGGTTCCTTTCAGATCAAACCAAAAGACCATCAACGAACTTTGCTTATCAAGGGTCACACAAACATTGACATTTCCATCCTCAACTACGCCACCATCAAACTCAGCAAAGAATTTTCTGTCGATTTCGTAATCAAAAACATGCTTTCCGATCGAAAGCCCCTTGAACGCAATGTTATAATTAGATCGTATGCTCATTGCCTGAAAAAGTTTTGCAAAAGTATAAAAAATAAGCAAACACGAAAAATATATTGATTTTTTTAACAATGTTTCGCCCTAAAAAGCATTATACCTGACAAATTATTCGCTGTCAACAATTTAAGCTTTATGCAAATTGTTAATAAGTTATCCTTTCTGAAGAATTATCCGAAAGGTAGTACCTTTGTTTATTTCAGAATGTTTCACAAATATTTTTCCTTTATGATAATTTTCAACAATCCGTTTTGCCAGCGAAAGACCTAACCCCCACCCTCTTTTTTTGGAGGTAAATCCGGGTTGGAAAACAGTTTTAAAATAGCTTTTCGAAATTCCCTTCCCGGTATCTGACACATCGATCAAAATCTGGTCGCCTTTTTCAATAATTGAAATTTGAATGGTTCCGATGTTGTTCATTGCATCAATTGCATTTCTACAAAGGTTTTCTATCACCCAACTGAAAAGTGAAGCATTTAAAGGAACTTCGAATTTCGCCTCATCACCAAAATCAAGCAGGTATTTCACTTTCGCTGATGAACGGGTTTTCAAATAGGCTACCGTCGATCGGATGGTTTCAGCAACATCGGTTCTGATGAGCTCCGGAACAGAGCCTATCTTTGAAAATCGTTCTGTTATTTTTTCAAGTCGTTGGGTGTCTTTTTCAAATTCCTGAATCAGGGATTCATCAATATTCTGCATTTTGAGCAGTTCAACCCATGCCATCAGCGAAGAAATGGGCGTGCCGAGCTGGTGGGCCGTTTCTTTCGACATTCCTACCCATACCTGGTTTTGTTCAGCGTTTCTGGAAGAACTGAAAGCAAGGTAAGCCACTAAAATGAACAAAATGATAACGGCAAACTGAACCAAAGGAAAGTATTTCAGGTTTTCGAGCAAAATAGAACTGCGATAATACAGATATTGAGTTTCAGTTTCAGAAACCGAAATAATAATCGGATCATTTTCATCCTTCATCTTCTTCAGTTCCCTGACCAATATCCTGTCTTTGTTTGCTTCAGTAAAAGTTATATTTTTTTCAACCAGTCTGTGGTTGGTACTATCAACAATGATAATCGGTATGGAAGTATTCCGGTTAATAATATCAACCAGAAAAGTTATATCAAGATTTGAGTTAAGATCGTAGTTGGCAAGCATTTGGGTAGCTTCGGCCCATAATTCAACATTTTTACGTTCTTCGAAAGCCATTTTTTTTACCAGCCAGTTGGTATAGAAAAATGAGCCAATGCCAATGATAACTGCCAGAAGCAGAATAAGAATCTTCCAGCGACGTTTCCTAAAATAGTATTCCAAGGTGAGAATATTTAATTTTTATGACTGATAAACGCTCTACCTTTCTAAAAAGTATCCTATTAAACTATTATTTCAGCATAAAAGCTTTAACTGTTTGATAAATTCCTTGCTGATCAAGGCCATATTCGCGGTACAATTCTTCTGTGGTACCATGTTCAATAAATATATCGGGAATTCCGATTCGTTGCATGTGTGCAGCGTAATTATGATCCGACATAAATTCTATAACAGCACTTCCGAAACCTCCTTGCAAAACACCATCTTCAATGGTAATTACATGTTTATATTTCCTGAAAACAGTATGCAGCGTCTCTTCATCAAGAGGTTTTACAAACCGCATATCGTAATGGGCAGCCATAATTCCGTCTTTCTGAAGCATTTTTACTACCCTACCTGTTTGAATGCCAGCGGTTCCAATGGTTAAAATTGCCAAATCAGATCCCTCAGAAAGTTGTCTGCTTTTTCCAACCGGAATTGCAGTCATGGTTTGGCGCCAGTCGATCACACAGCCGCAACCACGCGGATACCGGATCGAAAACGGACCGTGATTCTCATTTTGGGCTGTAAACATCATGTTTCGCAATTCCAACTCGTCCATTGGAGCCGAAACAATCATATTGGGTATTGACCGCATAAAAGCGATATCAAATACTCCGTGATGGGTAGCGCCGTCAGCCCCAACCAAACCACCGCGGTCGAGACAAAAAACGACCTGCAGGTTTTGAATGGCAACATCGTGGATTATCTGGTCGTATGCCCTTTGCATAAAAGATGAATAGATGTTGCAGAACGGAAGCATTCCCTGAATTGCCAGCCCGGCAGAGAAAGTAACTGCATGTTGCTCGGCTATTCCAACGTCAAAAACCCGATCAGGCATCTTCTCCATCATGAGATTAAGCGAAGAACCCGTTGGCATGGCAGGAGTAATGGCAACAATCCGGTCATTCATTTCGGCCAGTTCAATAATGGTATGCCCAAATACATTCTGAAATTTAGGCGGTTTATTTAATGCACATTCGCAGTCAAGAAGTTCACCGGTTACTTTGTTAAATTTGCCTGGCGCATGATATTCGGTTTGGTGAAGTTCTGCCTGTTCAAAACCCTTTCCCTTTTTTGTAATCACATGTAACAATTTTGGCCCCGGGATATTGCTTAAACTTGCAAGAACTTCGGTCAGATAAGCAACATCATGACCGTCAACCGGACCAAAATAGCGAAAACCAAGACCTTCAAACAAATTGGATTGTTTGAGCAACATTGATTTTATGGCATTTTCGGTTTGCTGAACCAAACGGCGAGCCTTGGGTCCAAATCCGTTCAGTTTTCCCAATCCGTTCCAAATGTCTCGTTTAAGACGATTGTAGGTTTGTGATTTCGAAATGTTTAGCAAATAGTTACTCATTCCACCCACATTCGGATCGATTGACATGTTGTTATCGTTGAGAATGACCAACAGATCCGATTTATTGACAGCTGCATTGTTCAGGCCTTCAAAAGCCATTCCACCCGACATCGCCCCGTCGCCGATAATGGCCACAATTTTCCTGTCAGTTTCCCCTTTCAGTTTTGAAGCAACAGCCATTCCTAAAGCTGCTGATATAGAAGTGCTTGAATGCCCCACTCCAAATGAATCATAAATGCTTTCAGATGGTTTTGGAAAACCGCTGATCCCTTTATATTTCCGGTTGGTATGAAAAACATCTTTCCTGCCGGTCAGGATTTTATGACCGTATGCCTGGTGACCTACATCCCACACTAAAAGATCATAGGGCGTATTAAATACATAGTGCAGTGCAACAGTAAGTTCAACAACCCCAAGGCTGGCTCCAAAATGACCCGGATTGGTTGAAACTGCATCAATAATATAATCCCGAAGTTCAACGCAAACTTCGGGTAACTGATCAACTTTCAACTTTCTTAGTTCAGAAGGATCATTGATCTGATCCAATAGACATCCCGTATTTTCAACCATCAAATCTCAATTTTGAATCCAAATATACAACTATTGACAAAGACACGGCAAAGTTCTATATTTACACGACTAATAACACAAGCCATGAATAAAATATTGCTTATTGCCGTCATTTTTCTGATAACCTCTTGCGTGTCATCCCAAAAATTTAATGAACTGAACAGTAGTTTTGAGTCGCTCAGAGAACAGAATCAGACGTTGAAAGTTCAAAATACAGAATTGCAAGGCCGAATCGATAAACAAGTGAAAGAAATAGAGGATCTTTCTGCAAAGCTGGAAGAAAATATGGGGAATCTCAAAAATTCATTGGAAACCAACCAAAGGTTCAGCCGAATAAATTCGGAACTCGAAAATCAGCTTAATAGTTTAAAAACAGGCAGTTCCGAAGAAATTGCCCGATTAATGGAAAAGCTTCAGCAAACTCAAACTGACCTGCAAAAGCGGGAAGATATTCTTAAATCGGCACAAAAAGAACTGGAACAACGCAGCATTCGGCTAAAGGAACTTGAAGATGCCCTCAGCCAAAAGGACGAGGCAGTGAAAGAACTCCGGAAAAAAGTGATGGATGCTTTGCTTGGATTCAACAACAAAGGATTGACCATTAATGAGAAAAACGGAAAAGTTTACGTTTCGCTCGATGAGCAACTTCTGTTTAAAACCGGTCAATGGGAAGTTGATCCAAAAGGGCAGCAGGCACTTTCAAGCCTTGCTGAAGTCTTAGGTCAGAATAATGATATCAACGTTTTGGTTGAAGGCCATACCGACGATGTTCCAATGCGTGGCACCGGAATGGTTAAAGACAATTGGGATTTAAGTGTGATGCGTGCAACTGCGGTTACCCGTATTTTGCTAAAAAACAAGGCGGTTGACCCAAAACGAATTACATCGGCCGGAAGAGGCGAATTCTTTCCAATTGACGAGGCTAAAACTCCTGAAGCGCGTCAGAAAAACCGTCGTACCGAAATTATTCTAACTCCTCGTTTGGATGAAATTTTCAGGATTCTGGAAAGTAACTAATTTAAATTTTCACTACAACCTTATCATTCTTCTGGTGCGATTTTTAAAACCCACTATTTCCTGATAACCGATTTGGGTCAGCAAATCAATCGCACTTTCGAAATGACGCGCAATTTGGTTCGCATTATGCGCATCGGAGCACAATGTTACCGGAACATTGTGCCGGTAACACATCTCCAACAATTTTGGCCCGGGTGTATATTCCGCACAAGGACGGTCAATTCCTCCGGTATTCAATTCAACCACCAAATCGTGTTTTTTTATTATTTTGATGGTATCCTCAAAAAGCTTGCTCTGATTAGACTCAGGATAAATCCTGAATTTTTTAATGATGTCGAGATGTCCAATAATATCAAAGAGTCCTGATGCTGTCGCCTTCTGGATAAGCTCAAAATATTCACCATACAGCTGGTCGTTTGGCCATTTTCCATATAGCGATTGATCGGTATCAAAATTCCAGTCCCCAATAAAATGAACCGATCCGATGACATAATCAACGGGCAGACTTTCGATCAATTCTTTCAGTTCTGTTTCAACTCCGGGGAAATAGTCCATCTCAATTCCGTACCTTATTTTAATCTGGCGTTTGTATTTCAGTTTAAGATCCAGAATTTGTTCGGTCATTACCGGAATATCAATCAGGCTGATTGCCCAATCGACAGGCTTGAGACAAACATGATCGCTAAAACCGATTTCATCCAGGCCTTTGGCTATCGCAACAAGAATCATTTCTTCATACGAATCTCTTCCATCCGACAAGATTGAATGTGTATGATAATCGACCATGCCTATCATTAATGGCTATTTTAATGGTTTTATTTTTATATTTCTGAATTGCGCCAGACCTCCATGATCCTGCAATCCGATCTGGCCCTTTTTTGCCATTTATCGCCCAATGGCAAATCAATTCAATCAATAAACTTATGAAATTAATAACTTAATACGAAATGAAAAAGATAGAATGTTTTTATTAAAAAACATAGGATTTTTAGAATGTGGAATTGCTTATAAAATAGAGGAGTAGTTGTGATGAAGTAATTGTTTAATTTTCAATCCGATGAGAAATCAAGTGATCTGATACAGATTGGATAAAAAAAATTGAGACGGCTTAAAAAAAGCCGCCTCAAAGCCATGAAAACAATTAAACAATGTTCAGAAAACAGAAAACTAGAAACAATTATATCGTTAATATCTCGATATTTTTATCATCGAGCATTTTGTCAATTTTTTTGCTGAAATCGTTGATCATATTCTGAACCTCATCTTCAGCATCTTTTTCAAGATCTTCTGAAAGACCATCTTTCAACATTTTTTTCAGACTATCGTTGGTATCTTTACGTGCACTTCGTAAACTAACTTTGGCAATTTCACCTTCTTTATTTACCGTTTTCACCATATCTTTCCGACGTTGCTCGGTTGGTGCAGGAACATTGATGCGAATAATTTCACCGTTGTTATCGGGATTAAAGCCAAGATTCGAATTAATAATTGCTTTCTCGATTGGGTGAATCATTGCCTTTTCCCAGGGCTGAACAACAATTGTGCGTGCATCAGGGGTGCTGATATTTGATACCTGAGCGATTGGAACCATGCTTCCGTAATAAATTACATGTACGGTATCCAACATTCTGGGGGAAGCTTTTCCGGCGCGAATATGAACCAACTCTTTGTCGAGATGAGCCAATGCGAGTTCCATTCTCTCCCTGCAAATATCTAAAACCATTTGAACCTCTTCTTGCATATGAACTAACTCTTTTCGTTTATTAAAAGTGCTGGGAACAAATATAGAAATTTTAAAATAAAATAGAAATTTTAATGTTTTTTAAATCAAAAAAACATTTTTTATCAGCTATGAACGTAAGTTCCAATATTTTGCCCATCCAAAACTTTTTTCAAATTTCCTTTTACGTCCATGTTAAAAACGATAATCGGCAAATTATTTTCTTTACACATGGCTGTTGCAGTAAGATCCATCACCTTTAGCCCGCGTTGATGAACCTCATCAAAAGATATTGTTTCAAACTTGGTTGCCGATTTATCCTTCTCCGGATCGGCTGTATAAACACCATCAACCCGTGTTCCTTTCAGCATCACATCGGCTTCAATTTCAATTCCGCGCAATGAAGATCCTGTATCGGTTGTAAAATATGGATTTCCGGTACCTGCCGAAAAAATAGCCACTTCGCCTTGCTCCAACACATCAATTGCACGGTCTTTCGAGTAAAACTCACCGATTGGTTCCATCCTGATGGCTGTTAAAACACGTGATTTGCAACCAACACTATGAAGCGCCGAATTTAATGCAAGACTATTGATTACGGTTGCCAGCATTCCCATCTGGTCGCCTTTTACGCGATCGAAGCCTTTGGTAGCCCCGCTCAATCCCCTGAAGATATTGCCGCCGCCGATAACAATTCCAATCTGAACACCGGTATCAGCAATCTCTTTTATTTGTTCTGCATAATCGGTCAATCTTTGCTGATCAATCCCGTATTGTTGTTTGCCCATGAGTGATTCGCCACTCAGCTTTAGAAGAATCCGTTTAAACTTTGGCATAAGTATATTTTTTCAGCAAAAGTATATTAAAAGTTTTAATGGAACTGAACAATTAAAATGTAATTAAAAAAAGGTATCCAGCGAACTGAATACCTAAATTTATGAAAAATAATTAAATCTTCAGGATGTTTTACAAACACCCAACACATGCTCTTTGACTGACAATTTTTAATGTGTCATCAACATGCGACAGTTCCCTTATTTCCCTGTCCTCAAGATGAATTTTAAAAAATCCTTCCAGATAATAGACAAAAAGAGCCCAGTCAACCTGATCAAAATTCAGGTCTTCACTGAATGATGCCTCAAGCTTAATCTGATCACGGCGAACACCTGTTTTCCGGAGAACCTTGTACAGGGTGCGTTTCATTGTTTTGTTTTCCATTATTTTCTGAATTAACTCCAAATCATTTAAGGCCATCAAATGATCTGGATTGAACGGAGCAAATGTATTAAATAAAACATTCGACCAATTTATTGTTTGAGTCTAAAATGTATTTCGAGAGTTGCGTCAGTAAATAGAATGTTTAAGGAAGATCGGAAGCAGTCTTAAAATATCTCAACAACCTATTAATGTACTAATTAACAAAATTGAACGGTAAAGAATTCAATAAAAAAATTGGTTACATTAATTTAATATCCGGTTGCCTTAACCAACTAGAACAATGTTTCTGCCCATTCTGACTTAAGGAAACTGAAAACTTCAAGGTCAATATAGTGATGATTGTGCCTCTCTCCTGCCCTTTCAATTCCCTCGAGCTTAAAACCCAGCCGACGTGGAATGGCTGAACTTTTATCATTTCCTACACCGCAACGGATCTGGACACGATTCATGTCCATGTTCCTGAAAGCAAGGTTCACCATTTTACGTACCGCTGCCGTTGCAATTCCTTTGCCAGTCATTTTTTCAATCAGCCAATAGCCAATTTCAATTTTATCATTGATGCGGTCGGCATCTTTAAAACCGATCAGGCCGGCAAATTCATGTTTGTACCAAATTACATAAACTTCGTCGCGACTTGAAGTTGGCTTTTCAAGAATCGACCGGACGAACCTTTCGGTATCGATTATCTTGTGGGTGAAATCTACAAATGGCAGCCATTTCCGCAGAAATTTACGATTTTGGTTAATTGCATTAAAAATTAACTCAACATGCGAAAGACTCAACCTTTCAAGAAACTGGCGATCGTCAATTATCAGCTTTTCCATGGTGCAAACTTCCAGTGGATAAATCGGGTATGTTTACTAAAATGATGAAGCAAATTAAGGATTTTTGATCGGATTTTGATTTGATTATCTTTGCTTCATTACTGAAAAAATATTTTGACTGATTTATTATAAAACCAAATACCAAAAAATATTTAAAATGAATAAGTTAGCTCTATTTTTAGTGGCCGCAGGTTTGTTTGTAAACATTTCGTGCGGACTGGCAGAAAATAATAAAGAGGAGAAAATGGTTCAGATCGAAAC
>DAITNH010000100.1:0-16631 GCA_036834745.1 Prolixibacteraceae bacterium | reverse complement strand
TCCGGTCGGCCTACTGGGGCAAAAGCCTGGCAACCAACATCGGACTGGGTTTTCTGGCTCTCTATTTTTCGGCCAGCTTTCTCTTGCTTGGTTTTGCCATTCCCGAAATCCTCACCAAAGATTTTCCCGATGCTGATCCGGTGAGCAAGTTCAACAGCATTTTGCTGGCGTATTTTGGTATCGATCTGATTATCCGTCAACTGATGCAAAAGTTGCCGACGGTCAGTTTCAAACCTTTGTTGCTGCAGAACATTCGCCGCCGGAAAATTGCGAATTACCTAATGATTCGCTCTGTGTTCAATTTCTTCAATTTGCTGCCATTTTTCCTGTTGCTTCCGGTAACTTTTACGCTGGTCAGCAATGCACATTCAGGATTAGCAACAGCCGCCTGGTTTTTGGCAATATTTATCCTGATTTTCAGTAATCACTTTCTGGCAATTTACCTGAAATGGAGGTTCAACGAAGCCGAATACGGATTTTTTATTTTTCTCGCTGCCCTTGCCGGATTGTTTGCCATCAATCATTTCGGAATCGTCGATCTTTCCGGCGGGCTGGGCAAATTGCTTGATCTGATTTTGGTTAATCCGGCACTCGCAGTTGTGTTCCTTTTGCTTCCGGTTCTGTTTTATTTCCTGAATGTCAGGTTTCTGCTGAGCCGCATGTTTGTGAATCTGGTTTCCGGAAAACAAAAGGCCGAACAGGTTCGCGACTACTCCTGGCTCGACAAACTGGGAGAAACCGGTCGTTTTATAGCGCTCGAACTGCGCCTCATCTGGCGAAATAAACGCCCGCGCTCGGTAGCCATGATGACACTGATTATGCTGGCTTACGGCTTGCTGATCTACCGAACCGAACCTGGCAAACCAGCTCCCGAATTTATTTTCATCCTGGGCGGAATCGTCATCGTGGGCATGTTCTCCATTTCCTACGGACAATTCTTTCCTGCCTGGCACAGTAATTATTTTTCGATGCTCATGTGTCAACGACTGAAAATGAAACAGTTTCTGCAATCGTTTTACATGTTGGTAACAGTGGTTTCGGTGGCCTGTTATTTCCTTACGCTGCCTTACGCTTTTATGCATTCCAAAATCATTTACACGCATTTGGCCATGCTGTTTTATAATCTGGGAATTAACATTCCGCTACTCCTTTTTATCGGACTTTACAGCAAAAAACGATTGGATTTAAACCAGTCGTCGGTAATGAATTACCAGGGAATGGGGGCATCACAATGGCTGGTTGGGTTTCCCATGTTCCTAATTCCTATCGGCTTGTTTTATTTGTTCAAACTGGTTTTTGGCGACATTGGAGCTTATGCATCGCTTGGAGTTCTGGGGCTCACCGGCATCCTGTTTCACTCCGTCGTTATCGACTTCTTCGCTAAAAAATACCTGAAACAAAAACATCAACTCATTAAAAACTACAAAAACTCCTGATCATGATACAGATACAAAACCTCATAAAAGCATACAACAAAGAAATCGTCCTGAATATTCCTGAACTGACCATCAATCAAGGCGAAATCTTTGGTCTGGTGGGCAACAACGGCGCCGGGAAAACGACACTTTTCAACTTGATTCTCGACCTGATTACCGCCAGTAAAGGTGAAATAATCAGTAAAGGAATTCCGGTACGCGAGTCGGAAGACTGGAAAGATTTTACTGGTGCTTATATTGACGAAACTTTCCTGATTGGCTACCTGACTGCCGAAGAATATTTTGGGTTTATTGCAGGTTTGCGGAAGCTGAACAAAGCCGAAACAAACGCTTTTTTGGAGAAATTTACCGACTTTTTCAACGGTGAAATTACTGGCAAGAAGAAATTTATCCGCGATTTTTCGAAAGGGAACCAGAAGAAAGTAGGCATTGTAGCTGCGCTGATGGGCAAACCCGAAATCGTGGTTCTGGATGAGCCTTTTGCCAATCTCGATCCCAGTTCGCAGTACAAACTCCGGAAACTGATCAAAGATTTTGCAGCCGAAAACGGCACCACTTTCCTGATTTCAGACCACACCCTCGACAACATTGCCGATGTCTCCACCCGACTGATTATCCTCGAAAAAGGCAAAATTGTTCGCGACGTTCCGAAAACCGAAACCACCTTGCAAGAGATTGAGGCGTTTTTTAAACCGGTGGTTGAGGCGGAAGTGTTTTAGATATGGGTTAGTTAAATTACGTTTGATCAACTTACAACAATATGATTATTAAAATTTTAAAATCAAAAACAATGCTGTTTTTTTATTTAGCATTGATCTGCTTCCCAATAGCTATAGTCTTTGACATATTTGATTCAAAATTTTCATTTCATGAATTGATTGTAGAATTTCATGGACTTGTGTTTGATCTTTTCATATTTGGAATTTTGCTGACAATTTATGAGACAATAAATTTCAAAAAAGAGAAAATTGAACGATATTTTGAAGTGATTAACGACTATAGATTCTGGAAAAGTGAAGAAGCAATGTTTCGGATTAGAGGTTTGGTAAAAAGACTTGTTGAATTAAATGAAAAAGAACTTGATTTATCACATTGTTACCTTGCAACAGACAAATCTTTCTTTTCCTATAAGGATATGAAAAATTGGAAATTTTCAGGAGCCGACATAAGCGATAGTATGTTTATTTTAAATGATATGGAAAATGCAAATTTCTATTTGGCAAATTTAATGAACACAAGCTTTAACCAAGTAAATTTGACTAATTGCGATTTCGGCAATTCAAATTTATATAATACGGTTTTTACGAAATGTAAATTCTCCAATACTGAATTTTCAGGTTCAATTGTAAAAACAAAGAATTGGATTGAGGAACTTGAAAAAAATGAGAATATTGGAACAGACTTTCTTAGAGAGAAATACATTCTAAAATTAAATACTGAAAGTATAAATGACATTAAGACTTATGTTATTAAAAAAGATGAAAAGTAACTCAGAACAATGGAAATATACGCGTAAGTTGTCTTTCGTAATTTAACATTCATTCCAAAACAATACCATCACGAATAACGTTCCTATCCCTGAAATAAAGAACATTTCCCAATCCAATGAACTACAAACTAAAACAATCCATCCTTTTCCTCTCCCTCGCCGGGCTTTTTGCCTGCACCCAATCCGGACCCAAAATTCAATTGCAATCAGGCGATATACTGTTTCGGGGAGCGACTTCTGGAAAGATTTCGGAAGCCATCGATAAAGTAACACAAACTTCCGGAGAGACCCATTTTTCGCATGTGGGGCTGGTCGAAGTTTCGGATACTGGAATTGTTGTGTTGCACGCCAGTCCGGAAGGAGGAACCAGCGTGATTTCGCTCAATGAGTTTCTGCACCCCGAGGGCGATTCGGTAATGGTGGTTGCCTACCGGCTAAAAGAAGAATGGCAAAATGCGATTCCGACAGCACTTACAAAAGCGAAACAATTGCTTGGCAAACCCTATAACTTCAGTTACATATTGTCGGATACGGCACACTATTGTTCCGAATTTGTGTATCTGGCCTTTGCAGCCGATTCGATTTTTACACTCAACCCCATGACTTTTAAGGACACGTCAAGCCATGAATTCTTTCCAACCTGGGTATAGTATTATCAAAAAATGGGAATTGAAATACCGGAAGGACAGTTCGGCTGTAATCCCAATGGACTGGCAGCTTCCGGCAAATTGAAAAAGCTTGGAGAAATCAAATGAGAGGCAATTGGCTAAAGCACGGGGGCAAGGGATATCTCCCAGATTAAGCAATACTTTCTTTCGAAGATGTTGTATCTTTCGGATAAAATTTAAGGGATGGAATTATCGCGCGAACAAAATATTGCATACGACAAGGCGGCTGTTTTATGTAGCAGATCGGAGAAATGTGCTTCTGAAATTCTGGAAAAGCTAAAACTTTGGGGACTGAATGAAGATGATTCGCTGGCGGTTATCTCCGAATTGAAAAACGAAAAATACATCGACGACGAACGTTTTGCGCGTGCCTACGTGAAAGACAAATTCCGGTTCAACCATTGGGGAAAACAGAAAATTGAATACATGCTTCGGGCAAAAAAAATCAATCAGGATATTTTGGCGCTTGCTTTTGAAGAGATTGAAGATGAGGGATATGCTGATGAACTCCTAAAATTGTTGCAAGATAAAGCGAAAACGATTAAGGTTAAAGATCAGTACGACAAGCGCAACAAACTCATGCGGTTTGCCATGGGCAGAGGTTTTGAATCGGGGAAAATTTATGCTGCGCTGAAGGAATTGGGGATATAAAAGCAAAGGCTGGTAGATAAAACCAGCCTTTGTTGTGTGAAATTTGTTATTGTTTTTTTGCTAAAACGAATCGACTTCCCGATAAGCCTTAATAAAAGCAACTTCGCCTTCTTTTCCTTTGATACTTCGGCCGTGTTCGCAGCACAAAGTTCCATCGTATCCTTTGCTGTGAATGTGCTTGAACACATTTTTATAATTGATTTCTCCGGTCGTTGGTTCGTTTCGTCCGGGATTATCGCCAATGTGGAAAGCTGCGATACTGTTCCATGCTTTGTTTATGTTCGGAATCAGGTTTCCTTCTGTAATCTGCTGATGATAAAGGTCGTCCACCAGTTTACACGACGGATGGTTTACAGCCTTACAGATCAAATGGGTCTGCGGAATCTTGGTCAGGAACAAACCCGGGTGGTTCGTCCATGCGTTGAGTGGTTCCATAACCAGTACCAATCCGCTTTTTTCAACCACTTCGCAGCACATTTTCATGTTGTCGATTACGTTGGCGGTCTGGTAATCCCATTCCAATCCTTCGTCGAATCGGCCCGGAACAACCAAGGCCCATTTTGCACCGGTACGTTTGGCACATTCAACACCTTCCTGCATTCTCTTTTTCAGCATTTCTTTGATTGCCGGATCTTGTGTCACCATCGACTTTACAGAAAAATCAGCATACAAAACGAAAGGTCCCAAATCCATGTTCCGGCGTGCAAGTTCTGCGGCAATTTTTTCCTGAATGGCAGGTTCTTTCCCCATCAGGCCGTTGTCGAAAATAGCGCGGAAACCCTGATCGCTCATGAATTTAATCTGATCGAATAAATCTTCGCCGGCATGTTCTTTAAATGTGCCAAAACCTGGTGCATATTTCAGTTTGAACTGAGCTTCGTTCGAAACTTTTGCTTCTGAAGCGAAGGCTTTGGTTGATCCAGCAAGACCAACAGCAGCAATGGTTCCTGCTGCATTGCGTAAAAATGATCGTCTTTCCATTTTGGTATAGTTTAGAGTTATGAATTTGCCGAAATTATCAGGGTCGGGATTTTAGACTTGTGCCTGTTCCTTTTTACATTTCGATCCGAAGATAAGAATCTGTTTTACTGAACACAAATTCAGACCAAAAATTTAACCATTCTGGTCTGGTAGGTTTTTCGAAGATTTCACGACTTCATCCGAAAAAGTTTTCTAATTTTATCCGTCCAAAAACCGGATACATAATTTATAAACCAATTAAATTTTACCAATATGATGAATCGCAAATTACGCATGGGAATGGTCGGTGGCGGCAGTGATGCCTTTATCGGAGCCATTCACCGGCTGGCAGCTTTTATGGACGGGCAAATCGAACTCGTTTGCGGCTGTTTCAGTATCAATCCTGAAATTTCACTTTCCTCCGGAAAATCGTATTACCTTCCTGAAAACCGGGTATATAAAACCTATCAGGAAATGTTTGAAAACGAAGTTAAACTTCCTGAAGGCGATCGGATGGATTTTGTAACCATCGTAACTCCCAACTTCGCACATTTTGGCCCGGCCATGATGGCGCTCGAAAACGGGTTTAATGTGGTAATCGACAAACCAATTACTTTTACGCTCGACGAAGCGTTGCAACTTCAGGCCAAATTGCAGGAGACCGGATTATTGCTCGCACTGACCCATACCTATTCAGGTTACCCTGCAGTAAAACATGCCAAACAAATGGTTGCTGAAGGTCAGCTTGGAAAAATCCGCAAAATTTTTGTTGAATATCCGCAGGGATGGTTGTCGTCAAAACTCGAAGACTCCGGAAATCCACAGGCATCGTGGCGCACAGACCCGAAACGCTCCGGAAAGGCTGGTGCGATGGGTGACATTGGTACACATGCTCATCATTTGGCCGAATACATTACCGGTTTAAGAACTACCTCGCTGTGTGCTGAACTGAACATTTTTGTTCCCGGTCGCTTGCTCGACGACGATGGTGCAGTTTTGCTTCGTTTTGATAATGGTGCCAAAGGTGTACTTATTGCGACTCAGATTGCAGCCGGCGAAGAAAATGCGATTCGGATTCGCGTTTACGGCGATAAAGGTGGATTGGAATGGGCACAACACGAACCCAACACACTGATTGCTAAATGGACCAGCAAACCTACCGAAATATTGCGGGTTGGAACTTCGATGGGAGCTGCCGCTGCTGCCAATACCCGCACTCCGGGAGGTCATCCTGAAGGTTATCTGGAAGCTTTCGCCAATATTTACCGCAATTTCTCGTTTACACTCCGGGCTAAAATGAACGGAGAACAACCGAAACCTGAATGGCTCGATTATCCGGGCGTTGAAGATGGTATTCGCGGAATGCAGTTCATCGATGCAGTAGTTGAAGCCGGGTACAATGATGATGTAAAATGGGTACCATTTAAATAGTTCCAGGTTTCAGGTTTCAAATTCCACGTCGCCACTTGAAACTTGGAATTTGGAACTTGAAACAACAATTTTCTAATACTATAAACCATAAAAACGAATATCATGGGCAGACCAGTAACATTATTTACCGGACAATGGGCCGACCTTCCCTTTGAGACAATATGCGAAAAAGCACTTGAGTTTGGCTACGATGGCCTCGAACTTTGCACCTGGGGCGATCACATGGAAATTGACAAAGCCGATCAGGCTTACTGCGACAATCGCAAAGAAATTCTTGCCAAATACGATCTTCAGTTATTTGCCATTTCAACCCATTTGGTTGGACAGTGCGTGTGCGATTTGATTGACGAACGCCACAAAAGTATTTTACCCGATTATATATGGGGTGATGGCGATTCGGAGGGTGTGCGCCAACGTGCCGCCGCCGAAGTGATTAAAACCGGGAAAGTAGCCAAAATGCTCGGACTTGACACCGTGATTGGCTTCACCGGAAGTTCGATATGGCACATGCTGTATGCGTTTCCTCCTGTCAATCAGGACATGCTGAACAAAGGCTACGAAGATTTTGCCAAACGCTGGATTCCGATTCTGGACGAGTACCAGAAAATGGGCATCAAATTCGCGCTCGAAGTGCATCCTTCTGAAATTGCCTTCGACATTGCAACTGCCCGCCGTGCGCTGAAAGCAGTAAATAATCATCCTGCTTTTGGATTCAATTTCGACCCAAGTCACCTCGGATACCAGGGTGTTGACTATGTGAAATTCATCTACGAATTCTCCGACCGTATTTTCCATGTTCACATGAAAGATGCCTATTGGAGCGAACACCCGATGGAAATTGGCGTTTTCGGTGGACATACCGATTTCGGCGATAACCGTCGCTACTGGAACTTCCGTAGTTTGGGCCGCGGAAAAGTCGATTTCGAAAATATCATTCGTGCTTTGAACGACATCAAATACACCGGACCACTTTCCGTAGAATGGGAAGACAGCGGCATGAACCGCGAAGCCGGTGCCGTAGAAGCCTGTGATTTTGTTCGTTACAGCGACTTCGACCCTTCGGATGTGGCTTTCGACGATGCAATGCAGAAATAACTTTCATCTAAATCAACGATAATGACCAACAGAAGAACCTTTTTAAAAAGTACAACCACCACAGCCGTGGGTTTAAGTTTGGCTGCAACCATGCCAATCCCGATGAGTGCCTGTGCAGGCGCCAACGATAAACTTCGTTGCGGACTAATAGGTGCCAATGGAATGGGATTTGCCGACCTCTCAGCCTTCCTCCGTCAAAAGAATACCGAATGTGTCGCAATTTGCGATGTTGACAGCAATGTGCTGAACAAACGCGCAGCAGATACAGAAAAAATTCAGGGTAAAAAACCCAAATTGTACAGCGATTACCGCAAATTGCTCGAAGACAAGGATGTTGATGTGGTGATTATCGGTACCCCCGATCACTGGCATTGTTTGCCAATGGTTGAAGCTTGTCAGGCCGGAAAAGATGTGTACTGCGAAAAACCACTGGGCAATTCCATCGAAGAAATAAACATCATGGAAAGGGCTGCCAACAAATACAAAACAGTTGTTCAGGTGGGTATGTGGCAACGAAGCGATCCGCACTGGATGGCAGCAGTTGACTTTGTTAAATCGGGGAAACTCGGTAAGATCCGCACAGTTCGTACCTGGGCTTATCAGGGTTGGATGGAGCCTGTGCCTGTAAAACCTGATGGAGAAGCTCCGGCTGGCGTTGATTACGACTTCTGGCTCGGGCCGGCAAAAAAACGTCCGTTCAATCCCAATCGTTTCCACTTTAATTTCCGCTGGTTTTACGATTATGCCGGTGGTTTAATGACCGACTGGGGCGTTCACATCATCGATTACGGTTTATTTGGAATGGGCGATCCGTCACCTAAATCGATCATGTCGATGGGTGGCAAATATGCTTATCCGGATGATGCTGCCGAAACTCCCGACACCTTACAGGCTTTATTCGAGTTCGACGGACATACCATGCTTTGGGATCACGGAACCGGCATTGATGGCGGTTACTACGGACGAAACCACGGCGTTGGATTTGTGGGAAACAATGGAACTTTGGTGGTTGATCGCGATGGTTGGGAAGTTATTCCTGAACGAAAGAAAAATGCCGACCTGATTGAACGGGTGCCTTTGCAGAAAGGAACCGGTAAAGGACTCGATTACCACATGGCCAACTTTATTGAAGGAGTAAAAGACCGCAACCGCAACCTGAATGCCAGTATTGAAATCGCAGCAAATACAGCTCGCGTCGCTCATCTGGGAAACATTGCCCTGCGAACAGGACGCCGTTTATACTGGGATGCCGAAGCCAGTAAATTTATCAACGACAACGAAGCCAACAAATTCCTGGTGCCGCAATACCGTGCACCGTGGGTGTTGCCTACGATTTAAATCTATAATTTGAGATAACATAAAGCCCGGTGCAGGATATGCATCGGGCTTATTTGTTACATTTATTTTGGTTATCAACTGATAGTTATTTTATTTCTCAAATTCCAGTTGACCAATCTGCCTGGTCTCTTTGTTTTCAATCAGCTGCACCGCAATATTTTTGGTTTTTTGCTTATCAGTTCCAAAATGTGTTATCAGGCTGGCATAAACAGTAACCGGCCCGGTGATCGTTTGTCGTGATTCACTGAAATAATTAACATAGACGGTATAAATTCCGCGTTTGGCAGTTTTCAGTGTAAATTCTTCCGGTCCATATCCACGTGTAAAATCCTTGCTTATTCTTCCTCCGATTTGGGTATTTTGGTGACTGTAAAAACACTTCTCTCCGTTTGGATCTATCACCCAAAGGTCGATATCATTTTCATTGCTGCTCCAATCAAGCGTAATCCGGATATCCAGCGGCATCGGATGGATGTATTCAGGATTGATGGCTTTTAAATCCAACTTTTCCTTTTGGCGGCTGATCAGGCTGTTTAGCTCATTCAAAACAACATCTTTGATATCCTCAAACCGGTTCCAGTCACGATCAAGAATGTACAGGTACATATCCAGTGCACCCTGATAATGTTCAATTGCCTGATAAGCCAATGCCAGATCCCGGTATGACTGAGGTTCTTCAGGCCGAAGTTTCCTGATTTCCCTGAATACTTTTATAGCGGTTTCATATTCACCTTCCTGAAGCAACCGTCTCGCCACTACTTTTAACAATTCGGAATTTTCCAAATCCAGTTCAAGGGTATTCGACAGCACCCGCACTGCCTGAGCTTTCATTTTCTTTTCAAAGAAGAAGTCGGATACCTGAATATAAAAGGATGGACGATCTTTATTTTCTTCCTTCAGTTTAAGATAAAGCGAATCAAGGTTTTTCTTCCCGGCATTGCGTAATTCATTCAAATAGGGAGCATCAGGCAACCATGCCAAAACTCTGATAGATGCTTCACTTTTAGATTTAAGTGGAGGTGTATCATCAGATTCACTGTCTAATATCTGCAATCCGCTTGACATCTGCAATTCCTCTGACTGTACATTGCTTTCAATTACCATAAATACTGTTTGTGATTGCGCCTCGGATGAAACGTCTTCTAAATGCATCTCAATTCCATTAGATAAATTAGCATTGCCTTGCTTTGTTTGGGTTGAAACCTGAGGAGGATTGACATACCATGATTTCAATTTCACGTTCCGTTCAATATTTCGCTGCTGAATAATCTCCGGAGAAATTACTTCGTTGTTTTTGCTGAAGGCCAGCAATTTATAGTACTCTTCTTTCAATTCTTCAGGAGGAACAATCCCATGTGCCACATAATCCTCAACCCGGTCGAGCACGATAAATGCCGTGTTCGAAGTCACAACATTGAACTTCCGGGCAATACGCATGATTTCCTCCTGATTCTTTTCTTCGTCAACCACCAATGCCTGAATCTTTTTACTCGCCCATATTCGCGAAACGGGCGCATCTGAAACTTTGCTGATTTCAAACGATTGGGTTTGTGTCACTGTATTTTTCGTACCATAATTCAATTTTAGATTGGCCTTGTCAGTCTTTAATATTCCGGCGAGATCAAAGTATTCACCGACACGACAGGCTGCATTTGGAAATGCCTCTTTAATTTCAGAAGGATTAAAAGTGCACGATAAAAACTTCTCATCATCCGTTTTCATTATATCCAAAGCTTTTCCCATCGAAACAACATTCAAATCAATGAATTCACCATTTGTTTCATAGGCAAGCCTTTTCAACAAAATATAATTGCTTCCGTTGCCAGAAGTGATTGCATAAACCGGAATAGCAGAAGTTTTAATATCTGACTCTCCAATAGTATTTACAACATCTGAGAATAACAGGATTTCATCACAACGCTGGTTGAATTTCAGATCATCGAAACAGGTGGCTCCATCGTTGTTCAAATGTCGAATCGATTGAATGATTTTACTTGCATCCTGATTAATCTGAAAGATTTGTGGCGGACTTACTTTCTGATTAAAAGCACTTAGTGTTACCTCCTTAGTACCTCTCAACGAAGTCAGATAGTTTTCGAGCAAATTCAATTCTTTTTCAATATTCCTTTTCGAAGCTGAAAAAGAATTGTCCCAGTAAACCGCTATCTTCCGGGGGATTTCTTTGGTGATTTGTTTCAGTATAGGAGTTTTTACAATCAGATAGAAAAACGTCTCCCCATCGAATTTGCAGGTATATAACTGATAATCCGTATTCGAAAATCGTGGAATCGTAAATTTCAGCGGACTTGCAGATGTGTAATTTTTCCGTTCAAAGTTCAAACAATAAGCATTATCCTGACTATCGAATTTCATATTTTCAAATTCAGAAAGTACCGGTTTTTCCTTCGGCTGGCTTTTAATAACCTTTACATCAAGCTTAAACGCTCCAATACTTCTGGATGTCTCAAATGGAAGTGAATAATACAAGTATTTGTCATCTCCCTTTAGTGTTTCTGATAAAGCAAGCACCACCCGTTTCGTTCCGTTTGCCGGAATTGGAAAGATTTTGGTTTTAAACGAATTTCCTTTCGTCAGATTAACAATTCCCGGATCAATATTTTGCCTGATCACTGCTTCAAAAGTCTGTCGGGCTTTCACTTTTTCAACAATCACTCCTTCCCTCAACTTTCCATTGATGTCCAAAGCATACCGGCATATTTCCTGCCCATCGGCAAGCGGCATCGACAATTCACCTTCCAGATTGCGTGATAGGGGATTGTAAAAAACCACATCAAAGGTTGTGGTAGCAACATTCCCAACAACAGTAACAGATACCGTCAGTTGAGATATTTCCAGCTCTTGTTTCTTTTCTGAGTTTTGAACACGAAGAGTTGGAATCTGCGCCATGTTTAACAAGCAGATCAGTGTTCCGATAAAAGTAAGGATAGTTTTCATGGTTTTGATTGTTTACAGGTGAAACAACATTGGGAATTCAAAAAATTTATTTACAATAATCAAACCAATAAATTACCATTATGCAAACAATTAAATCGATTTATCATCGATATTTTATTTCCGGACAGATGTAATTGGAAATTGTCTTTCTATTTGATTTTTAAAGTGATACCGGAATTTAAACAGATCATTACAAGCTTCCTGTTGCTTCTACAATAAGATTCCGGCATTTTTTGCCTTTATTTCAAAAAGATTGTTGATATTTGGATCATATTCAACTGAAGTATTGGTCTTATCTATGCTATTTCAGGAATAATAAACGATCATCCTAACTCTAAAAACTAACGCTTGTGGAAAAACTATCCATAAAAGAAAAAATTGGTTATGCATTGGGAGACGGGGCTGCAAATATTGCCTGGCGCGGAGTGTCAACTTTCTTATTTATCTTCTACACCGATGTTTTTGGAATAAATCCTGCAGCCGTAGGATTACTCTTGTTGATTGCAAGGTTCAGTGATGGGGTCAGCGATATTGCAATGGGCATTATTGGCGACAGGACCAATACGAAATATGGTAAATTTCGCCCATGGATATTATGGTCGGCCATTCCACTGGGGGTAATTTTATCATTGTTATTCACTGGCCCTAACTTAAGCCCTACGGGAAAAATAATTTATGCCTATACAACTTATATAATATTTACGCTGGTTTACACCGCGAACAACATTCCTTATGGTGCACTAATGGCCGTTATGACGGGTGACGACAAAGAACGCACAAGTCTTGGTTCGTATCGTATGGTTGGCGCTTTTTCCGGAGGTATGCTCGTTCAGGGGGCTTTGTTGTTTTTAGTAGCCCATTTCGGAAATATAAATCCGAAAATAGATGTCGCCAGACTGGAACCTTCGAAATATGAGGTCACAGTCTCAACTTCAACGGATGTTGAAAATGTGAACATCAAAACAAAAGATGGTATTGCGATGTTTGCATGGGCTGATTCTGCAATGAGCGAAACGGTCAATGTTCCTACACAAGGGAAAAGTTTTTCGATGGAAGCACAAAAAGAATATTCTTTTGTTGTTGCCGGAGAAGATAACCTTGAAGCAAAAGACATAACCATCATTGATCAGAAAAGAGGTTACAGCAATTCCATTTATTTATTGTCTGTTTTCTTGTCGTTGGCCCTGATTGTCACTTTTTATACCACAAAGGAACGTGTGACTCCACCGAAGGCACAAAAAAGTAATTTGGGAAAAGATATAAAAGATTTAGTCCGAAACCGGCCGTGGATAATCATGTTAATTATCGGATTGGTATTTCAAATCTACAACTCCATCAAACAAGGAATTGTTGTCATCTACTTTTCGCATTATTTGCACGATCAACTGCTGGCCGGATCGTACATGGTAGCACTAATGGTTGCATCGATAGGTGGCGCAATGATAACATCTCCTCTTGGTAAACGATTTGGCAAACGTAATCTGTTTATTTATGCTTTTATTTTTTCAGGCCTGGTTAATGCATTACTTGCTTTTTGCGGGCCCAATGATACGGTAGGCATTTTCGCAATCGGTATCATTTCGGAGTTTGCTGCTGCCATATTCCCAACACTATTTTTTGCCATGCTCGGTGATGCCGCCGATTACTCAGAGTTCAAAAACGGACGAAGAGCTACCGGGCTGATCTATTCTGCAGGTTCTTTCTCAACCAAGTTTGGAGGGGGTGTTGCAGGTGCTATTATTGGCTTTGTTTTGGCCGCCTATAATTACAACGGACAGGATGCCGTCGCCATTCAGGGAGCTGTTCCTGGAATCATTATGCTCATGAGTTGGATACCAACTATTGTTGCCCTGATTGGAGCTGGATTAATGGTGCTTTATCCATTAAATCAAAAGAAAATGGATGAAATCACCCTCGAATTGAATGCCAGACGAGCAAAAGAAATTTACAATTAGACAAATTAACCATTTACGATTTAACCATTTACGATTTACTCAATTTAATAGTAAATCGTAAATAACCAAATTGTAAATAATATTAACCATTTACAATTCAGCAATATGAAATTTGGACATTTTGACGATCAGAATAGAGAGTATGTGATCACCAACCCAAAAACTCCGTGGCCATGGATCAATTACCTCGGTAATGAAGATTTTTTCTCACTAGTATCAAACACCGCAGGCGGATATACCTTTTACAAGGATGCTAAATTCCGGCGTTTAACACGTTATCGCTATAATAATGTTCCGATGGACAGCGGCGGTAAGTACTTCTACATCAAGGATGAAGATACGGTTTGGTCGCCGGGCTGGAAACCTTGCAAAACAGACCTCGACAGCTACGAGTGCCGTCATGGCATGAATTACACTTCGATCAAAGGTGAGAAAAACGGCGTTACCGCTACTGCGCTTTATTTTGTTCCGCTAAAGACCTGGGCCGAAGTTCAGAAATTAACCCTGACCAATAACTCGAAAGAAGTTAAAAAGCTGAAAATTTTCTCATTTATCGAATGGTGTTTGTGGAATGCAGCTGCCGATATGGAAAACTTCCAGCGCAATTTCTCAACCGGAGAAGTTGAGATTGAAGATTCGGTGATCTACCATAAAACAGAATACAAAGAGCGCCGCGACCATTTTGCCTATTATTCGGTAAATGTTCCGATGCAAGGTTACGAAACTGACCGCGAGACTTTCTTCGGGTTATACAATGGCTTCGACGAACCTCAGGTTGTTGCTGATGGAAAACCCCGCAATTCTGAAGCTCATGGATGGTCACCAATCGCTTCGCATTACCTTGAAGTTGAATTACAGCCCGGCGAATCGAAAGATTTTGTTTTCGTTTTGGGTTATGTGGAGAACAAAGAAGACGAAAAATGGGAATCAAAAAACATCATCAACAAGACCAAGGCCAAAGAAACTATTGCCAGGTTCGATACCGTTGCAAAAGTGAATGCTGCTTTGGCCGAATTGCGCGAATATTGGGATAATCTGCTGAGCGTTTATTCTGTAGATTCCGGCGACGAAAAGTTAGATCGAATGGTCAACATCTGGAACCAATACCAGTGTATGATTACCTTCTGCTTTTCGCGTTCCGCTTCGTTTTTCGAATCGGGAATTGGCCGTGGAATGGGTTTCCGCGATTCGAACCAGGATTTGATTGGGTTTGTTCACCAGATTCCGGAGCGCGCCCGCGAACGTATTATCGACATTGCCTCTACCCAGTTCCCCGACGGTGGTTGCTATCACCAATATCAGCCCCTGACCAAACGTGGGAACAATGATATCGGCGGTGGATTTAACGATGATCCGATGTGGTTGATTCTGGGAACAATCAGCTACATCAAAGAATCCGGCGATTTCAGTATCCTGAATGAAATGGTTCCTTTCGACAATGACATGTCGGTCGCCCGCACTTTGTTCGATCACTTAACCGTGTCGTTCGATCATGTGGTAAACAACCTTGGACCACACGGTTTGCCATTGATTGGTCGTGCCGATTGGAACGATTGCCTGAACCTGAACTGTTTTTCGAACGACCCGAACGAATCGTTCCAGACTACTGAAAATAAATCAGAAGGAACGAAAGCCGAATCGTTGATGATTGCCGGATTGTTTGTTGTTTATGGCCGCGATTATGTAACTCTTTGCAATAAGATCGGAAATACAGAGGAAGCTATCCGCGCCCAATCGCACATTGATGCGATGATTGAAGCCGTGAAAGAACATGGTTGGGATGGCGAATGGTTTATCCGCGCTTACGACTACTACGGAAACAAAATAGGCAGCAACGAAAACGAAGAGGGTAAAATATTTATCGAATCGAACGGCTTGTGCACAATGGCCGGAATTGGCAGAGAAGAAGGCCTTTGCGAAAAAGCACTGGATTCGGTGAAAGAACGTCTCGATTCAAAATACGGAATTGTGTTGAATAATCCGGCATTCACGAAATACTACATCGAGTATGGCGAAATCTCGTCGTACCCTCCCGGATACAAGGAAAATGCAGGTGTTTTCTGTCACAATAATCCGTGGATCATGATTGGCGAAACGGTAGTTGGCAACGGAAACCGTGCATGGGAATATTACCGGAAAATTTGTCCGTCGTACCTGGAAGACATCAGCGAATTGCACAAAACCGAACCGTACGTATATGCTCAAATGGTTGCCGGGAAAGACGCGTTCAAACCGGGCGAAGCCAAAAATTCATGGTTAACGGGAACCGCTTCGTGGAATTTTTATGCCATCACACAGTTCATTCTTGGTATTCAGCCCGACTACGATGGGTTGATCGTTGATCCATGTATTCCAACCGACTGGAAAGGCTTTAAAATCAGCCGGAAATTCAGGGGAGCGCTTTATGAAATTGAAGTGAAAAATCCGAATGGAGTTTCCAAAGGAGTGAAAGAAGTTATCGTTGATGGTCAATCTCAAACTTCGAATGTAATTCCTCTATTTGAAGATGGCGAAGAACATCAGGTAAAGGTGATAATGGGTTAAATCGTCCTTTCAACAGATATGAAAAACCCCGGTGCAGCATCTGTATCGGGGTTTTTATTTGCGTTCCGGGTTATTTATTTTTATAGGATTCTGTTTCTAGCTGATCTTG
>DAITNH010000099.1:2660-16677 GCA_036834745.1 Prolixibacteraceae bacterium | reverse complement strand
AAATACTAATGAATCACCGGAGGTAAGGGGGTCAGCTTAGTCCGGATTATCCAATCGCAAAAGCCCAACATTATTAGTGCAAAAAAAGCTATCTGAATCTTCCTCATTACCGTAAGTATTTGATTATCAAATAAAAAGAACGATGATATACCAATTGCTAATATTAGTATATCATCGTTCAAAATTTACAAAATATGGCATTTCACATCTGTAAAATACCAATTTCACTCAGCTAACTCTAAGTGAATAAAATTCTTCAAGACTTCGATCAATAATGTTATCAACCTCTGTCAGGACTTTTGTTTTCGATTTAAACCTAAATGCTTTGTCGTCTTCTCGTTTCTGCTTTAATGTCTCACGAAGAAGATACATAGCCTTGATCATTTTTTTCAATCTGTCTTCTTTCATTGCATAATTGTTTGTCTGCTCAAATCTAAAGAGTTGAATCCCAAAAAGCAACAATCGAATTTTACTTTTTTATTAAAAAAATGTAAATTATACATCAAAATCTACATCCCGCTTAATATAACCGCTATAATCTTTTAAAATGGGTTCATATTCGTGATGAAACAATTTAGAAGAGATTAAGAAATCGGCTGTTGAACGGTTTGTGGCGGTAGGAATATTGTACAAAGTTGAAATACGTAGCAATGCTTTTACATCCACATCGTGTGGCTGTGGCTGCATCGGATCCCAGAAGAAAATCAATACATCCACCTTTCCTTCACAAATTAGTGCCCCAAGTTGCTGGTCACCGCCAAGTGGGCCTGATTTAAGTCGTTCTACATTAGGAGGAATTACATCATTTTCACGACATTTTTCAACCAAAACGGCATTAACCAATTTACCGGTGGTTCCAGTACAAATCAGACTATGTGGACTCAATTCCTTCCAATTCCATGCAACCCATTCCATCATATCTTTTTTTCGGTTATCATGGGCTACAATTGCTATTACCTTTTTCTTCTTCATTTGGTATTTTTTAATTCAGTTTACAAAGATAAGTTTTTACTCCTGCTATGATTGCCCAACATATTATATACCTAAAAAAAATCTACTTTTAATAAAAAAATAAGGGCATGATATTTATAACCATGCCCTTACAAATATTTTTAGTTAAAAATTTTAGCTGAATTGAGTTTTAAGATCTGCCACCCAATTGGCAATCCGTTCTTTCGAAAGCCTTGGCTGCGTTTCCTGATCGAGCAGTAACCCAATAAATTTGCCATCAACTTCAGCTTTGGAGGATTCATAGGTATATCCTTTGGTAGAAGTTGAACCGATCACCTTTGCTCCTCTTTGCTGTACCAGGTTAACCATGATTCCAACTGCATCCCCAAAGTTTTCAGGATACTCAACCTGGTTACCCAAACCATAGATTGCGATCGTTTTCCCTTTAAGGTCTATATCTTCCAATGCTGGCACAAATTCATCCCAGTAATTTGGTAATTCACCATCAAACCATGTGGGAACTCCAAGTATCAGGTTGTTAAATGATAGAAACAATTCTTCTGTTAATTCTTCTGCATTTACCGGTACAATTTTAAAATCGGTACCAAATTCTTCAATAATTTTTTCGGCAGCTTTGGCAGTTTTCTTTGAATTAAAGCTATAAAATATCCCTGTTTTGCTCATGATTGTTAAGTTATTAATAAGCCAAAACTTCTTTGGCCGCAATGTAAATTTTTTCGGTATTTGGTAATATCATCCGTTCGAAAGAACGGTGAAATCCGACAGGAGTAAAAGATGAACCAACACGCTTGACCGGGCAGTCGAGGTATTCAAATGCTTCTTCCATGATTATAGATGTAATCTCGGAACCGAATCCCGAATGAACCTTATCTTCATGAACAACCATTACTTTTCCAATTCTTTTTATCGAATTCAGAATTGTTTCCTTATCAAGCGGAATGAGTGAACGCAAGTCAATTACTTCAACTGATTTACCCTCTTTCGAAAGCTTTTCAGCTGCTTCCAGACACATGTGAGTGGTATTTCCATATGTAATCATTACCAAATCTTCACCATTTCTGCGGATACGCGCTTTGCCAAACGGTACTTCAAAATCATCCGGAATAACAGTTGCCGCTTTCGGATCATTATACAAGGCTTTTGGTTCCATAAACATGGTTAAACCTTTTGATCTGATGGCTGTTCTCAACAATCCTGCTGCATCATCGGCAAACGAAGGATAAACAATACGCACACCAGGAATGGACGTTAAAGCTCCTTCAATGTTCTGCGAATGGTATATTCCTCCACCGATATAGCCTCCCGACGCAAGGCGAATGGTCACATTGGGAGTAAATTGTCCGTTTGATCTCCAAAAATCATGACTCGAATCGACATATTGTTCCATCGCTGGCCAGAAATAGTCTGCAAATTCAGCACCTTCTATGACTATCCTGATTTTTTCATCATATCGTGACATTCCGTTTGCAGTACCAACAATAAAGTCTTCGGCAATTGGGGCATTAAACACTCTTTTAGGCCCAAATTCCTGTTGAAGTCCCTTCGATACATTAAATATTCCACCTTTATCCTTATTTGCCATATCCTGACCCCACATAAAGGTATCCGGATTATTTCTGAACTCCGCTTTGAGGGTTTCATTCAATGCAGTAATCAATTTTTTCTTTTCGCCCTCCTCGTGATGTGTTCCATCAACATATTTCAGAGGCTTATGAGGCTCCGGAAGAACAAAGTCGAGATAAGTGTTTGGATCAGGATCGGGTGCCTTTAAAGCCAGCTTATGGGCCTCTTTCAGCTCAATTTTAGATTCGTTTTCGATGGCCTCAATCTCTTCAATGGTAAAACGATTGTATCTAACAAGCAATCGTCTGTATTTTGCCAGCGGATCGTATTCCTGTGCATAGTTGCGTTCTTCTTCCGAGCGGTATAATTCGTGACGGTCGGAGTTGGAATGTGAATGCATCCGGATACAATTGGCCTGCACCATTACCGGCATGCCCGTTTCCAGTGCATGTCTCTTCGCTTCGTGCATGGCATTCATCGACTCAAAAACATCTTTTCCGTTGCAATGAATAATCCTGAGATTTTTAAAACCAGTGAAATTGTTGGCAACTTTCCGGTTGGCTGTCTGATCTTTTTTGGGAACTGAAATTCCATATCCATTGTCCTGAATGGCAAAAATAACGGGAAGTTTTTCTTTTGAAGCACCATTGATGGCTTCATAAACGAATCCTTCAGACAAAGAAGATTCACCCTGCACACTGATTGCCACTGCTTTTTCGCCGTAATATTTAATAGCCCTGGCCACACCAACTGCATGAAGTGTATGGTTTCCGGTCAGTGAAGAAACATTGTGAATGTTCCAGGCAATTTTTGCAAAGTGGTTCGACATGTGCCGTCCGCCGCTTGAAAGGTCTGTTGCTTTAGAGATTCCATTCAGGATTATTTCTTCTGCAGTTAATCCGCAAGACAAGGCTGTCAGCAAATCGCGATAATATAAAAATATGTGGTCAACTTCTTTTTCAAACGTTTGCCCGATTGCGAGCTGAATTCCATCATGGCCTGCATACGGGGCATGATAGGACCAGCCAATGGCCTGCTTCAGGTAATTCGGAGCTTTTTCATCAATTGCCCGACCTAAAGTCATCAGCCGAAACCATTTTTCAAGTATTTCTTTAGGAGTTGTTTTAATCGAAAATACAATTGGAACTGTATTCATAAAGCAAATTTTAATTTATTAATGTTATACTTCGCGATCAATATTGAATTCTTCAAGAATGTCTGCTATTCGCCGCAGAAAAGCCCCACCCATAGCGCCATCTATAACTCTATGATCATATGATAAAGAAAGGAACATTTTATGACGGACAACAATGGCATCACCTGTTGGCGTTTCCATTACTGCAGGTTTTTTCTCGATGCTGCCAGTTGCAAGAATGGCAACCTGTGGCTGACTGATAATTGGAGTTCCGATTAAATTTCTGAATGAACCGAAATTGGTAATCGTAAAGGTTCCACCCTGATAATCTTCAACTGTCAATTTATTTTTACGTGCAGCTTCAGCCAGTTGATTCAGATTTTTTGTCAGACCAACAAGATTTTTTTGTTCTGCATTTTTAATTACCGGCACAACAAGGTTCCCATCAGGTTTGGCAACTGCAATTGCAATATTTACATCTTTGTGGATAATTATTTTATAGTCGTCAACCGAAGAATTTAGCAGAGGATACTCGGTAATTGCACGAGCTACTGCCTCAGTAAAAATGGGCATGTATGTAATTTTTTCACCATATTTCGCACTGAAGTCGTCTTTTATCCGGGTGCGCCACAAAACAAGATTGGTAACATCGGCTTCAACAACTGATGTGACATGTGGAGAAACCTTTTTTGACATCACCATATGATCGGCAATAATTTTCCTAACCCGGTCCATTTCGATGATCTGATCACCCGATCCCAATGAAGCAGAGACTTTAGGCTGTTCCTGTTTTACTTCCACTTTTACTCCTGAAGGTTTTACCTGAGGAGAAATATTTCCTTTTTTACGAGCTTCAACATATGAAAGAATATCACTTTTCTGAACTCTGTCATTGAGTCCTGAACCCTTTATAGATTCCAATTCGACCATACTTACCTGCTCCGATTTGGCTATTGACTGCACCAATGGAGAATAAAATCTGGTAGATTTTGGTTCAACAACTTCAGGAGATTCAATTACTTCAGGAGATTTAACTACTACTTTATTTTCTGTTTTGGCTATTAATGGTTGTACCGTTTCCTTTTCCGGTTCAGGCATAACTTCGTCAATTCCAGCATCCTTAGTTGGTATGTCGTCATCATCAGTAGTTATAATTGCAACAGTTTCTCCTACCGGAACCAGCGCATTTACTTCAAAAAATATTTTCTTTATAACACCATCAACGGGAGAAGGAATTTCTGAATCAACCTTATCAGTTGCAACTTCGAAAAGCGACTGATCTTCTTCAATACGATCACCTTCTTTTACGAACCATTTGGTAATGGTAGCTTCCTGAACGCTTTCGCCCAGCTTAGGCATCTGGATTTTAAATTCTGACATATATACTTTATTTAACATTAAGAATTTCACATTTTCAAACTACCCAAATAACAATAAACGGATAGAAAAGTTCAACTCCGGGAGGTCAAATTTATAACTGTGTCGGGTAAGCAATTCTGCTGAAGAACTTTAATCTGAACCAACAAAAAAGATGAACCGGTTTTCCGACTCATCTTTTGGTTTCAAAAATCAATATTGAATAAGGAATTATTCTTTCGGTTTGTATTTGAACAAATCGTGCTTTGGCCATTTTTTAACAGAGTGTTCAATTTTCCCCATCATATAATTGACGTAATATGGTAACTTTGGTCCTTTCCAACTACTTGAATTGATGATAACTACCCACGAAAATCCATTACTTTGACGTTTCACAATAGCAGATGTACCGGCCATACTTCCTGTTCTGATCCAATCGCCATTGTCCTTTACTGTTTTCCAGCCCAATGGTCCTCTAAATAACTTATTTTCAACCATCTGATCAATCAGATTGCCTTTCAGCATATCAGGAACATTTTTAAAACCGTCAATCATCACCATTAGCTTTGCGAGTTCGACCGATGATGCAATCCAGCCACCGGCAGGTCCCAACAGCTCAATAGGATTGCCTCCGTAAGCTTTTGGAACCATCCTTCCCGATCCATCAAAACATGAAACCAGTTGATTGTCACCTGATTCATAGTATTTCACTTCATTAAACCTACGATCTGAAAGATAGCTTCGGCCAATGTGCATATCAGCGATACCAATGGGTTTCAGGACTTCATTGCGAACATATTTCTCGTAGTTTTGACCTGAAACTGCCTCTATAACTTTTGTCAAAAACATATATCCCATATTGGAGTAGGAAGATCGGGTTCCCGGATCAAAATGTAATTTTCTGGATGCAACAAACCGACTGTAAGAATCTATAGTTGCACCCCCTTTTTCGCCATTCAACTCAAGTACCAACAACGAATTAAAAGCCATATCGCCATATCGCAGCGACCATCCACCGGCATGTGCCAAAAGATGACGAACTGTAATTTTATAAATTCTAGGATCTTTTACTGAATGAAAAATAGAATCTTTGATAATTGCTTTTGGGCCAAAAACTTTTGATTCAAGCGAAATTGACTTGTTTTCAACCAATTTCATGATGGCAACGGCGGTTATTAATTTACTGACACTGGCTACCCTGAACAATTGTCCGGGCGTAACCGGTTGCTTTGCTTCAACATCTGAATATCCAAAGCCTTGTGCATAAACCAGTTTCCCGTTTTTTACAACCGACATGGTCATTCCGGCCAAATTCCATTGACGGAGAAATTCATTCGCTTGTTTCTCAATAAGTTTACTTTCCTTGAATTCTGAAAGATCGTTAGTAATCAGAAAATTCAATCCATCTTCTTCGACATCCTCCATGCTATTCTGAATTTCATCACGATCCTTCGGTATTGAAATACGAAAAACAATCAGAAAAAAAATTAATCCAACCAGAATAATATTTTTAGTGCAGATATGTTTCTTTAGATAATTCAGCATTGTAAACTCCCAATTAGTTCGCTAACAGACTGTATTTTATGTCGTTCCATATACAAAGCCAGTCCATCAACAATCTGTACAGGAATAGTTGGATCGATAAAAATAGCAGTTCCAATCTGAACTGTAGATGCACCGGCAATCATAAATTCGATGGCATCAGTTGCATTCATAATTCCACCCATCCCCATCACAGGTATTTTTACCGCGTTATAAACCTGCCAAACCATGCGAAGTGCAATTGGTTTAATTGCCGGGCCGGAAAGGCCACCAGTGATGGTTGACAAAACTGGTTTTCGTGTTTCAGCGTTTACAGCCATGCCTAATAATGTATTTATAAGTGAAACACTGTCCGCCCCCTGGCTTTCGACAGCCCTTGCTATATCGGCAATGTTTGTAACATTTGGTGATAGTTTTACTATTAAGGTCTTACTGTAAACTTTTCTGACAGCTTTTACAACCGCTTCGGCAGATGGGCAGCTGATTCCAAACGCCATTCCACCTTCTTTTACATTAGGGCAACTGATGTTTAGTTCGATTGCCGGAATTTTATCCAACTCATTTAATAGTTCAGTTAGAGCCACATAATCTTCAATAGTAGAGCCATTTACATTTACAATAATATGGGTGTCAATGTCTTTTATACGAGGGTAAATATTTGCAATAAAATTATCAACTCCTTTGTTTTGCAGGCCAACTGCATTGAGCATTCCGGAGGGAGTTTCGGCCATCCGCGGGTAAGCATTACCTTCCCGGTGTTTCAGTGTGGTTCCTTTTACAACCATTCCTCCCAGTCGGGAAAGGTCCATGAAATCAGCAATTTCCTCACCAAATCCGCAAGTTCCTGAAGCCAACATTACCGGATTCTTAAAATCCAGATCATGAATTTTTACGCCTAAATTTACCATTTCAAATCATTTACATTAAACACCGGTCCATCAGTACAAACGCATTTATGCCCATCCTTGGTATCTTCAACACAGCACAAACAAACACCAAAACCACAGGCCATCATATTTTCGAGTGAAACTTCACAGAAGATTTGCTTGTCAAGTGCAATCCGGCCAATGGCTTTCATCATCAAATCCGGACCGCAAGTGTATATTTTTGTGAATTTATTCAGATTATTTGTAAACACCGGATGATTGGTTACATATCCCTTCTCGCCTAAAGAACCATCTTCGGTTGTAAAATAAAACTTTCCGAAAGGTTTATATTCCTCAATATCAATATGATCTGTAATCGAACGGGCGCCGATCAGAACATGAACATTTTCAGGATCAAGTCCACAAAGTTTAGCCAGAAACAACATAGGAGCCACGCCGCTTCCGCCGCCAATCAACAAAATTTGATCATCTTTTTCAGGAAGTGTAAATGACTTGCCTAATGGAAGAATTGTACTGATTGTAACTCCTGGTTTAGCCTCAGTTAACTTTTTTGAACCCCGGCCCAGAATTTTAACCAATAATGAAATAGTTTGGTTCTGATAATCGACATCAAGAACAGAAAAGGGGCGTCGCAAAAATATTTCCTGAGCATCCTTAATTTCAACATTGACAAACTGACCAGGAAATATATCAGAAACAGGTACAGGCGACTGAAGTTTAAGTAGAAAATTATCCTTGTTAAGTTGCTTATTTTCAAGCAATAATAAATCAATAACCGTCTTTTTCATGCAGTAGAATTTGACGGCAAATATAGTTCAAAAAACTTATCGGGAAGGATTATAAACCTTAAAAGTTTGGTCTTTAAAAAATACAATTAGCCTTTCTATAGGCTTTTCAGAGCCAAAAAAGGAATCATACAACTCATTCTCAGTTACTTTTTTTTCCTGAGTAGGAGGTAATAAAGTTGCTTCTTTTGGTACAGGCGGTGGGGAATCCATGACAAGGTCGGATTCAGCACTTTTTACAGGGCCAATCGGATTAGTGACGGGATTAATCACTGGCTCCGGAATCGGATCGAACAAAGTTCTTGATTTTGCTGCGCCTTCAATCATATTGCCTTCGCCAAGCAACAGCCATTTAGCATTTATTTCAGGATAGATCTGTAAAAGTTTTTCAATAAACTGGAAACTGGGTTTATTCCTCGCTTTTAGAACATGGGTAACATTCGATCGCTGCACTCCGATTGCATCGGCCAATTCTGAAGGCGAAATTCCCTTGTAGTCCATAAATTTTCTGATCCTGGCTTCCATATAAATGTAAATTAACGAATGTACAAATGTAATAAAAGCGAATTGAATATATGTTTACAGTTATGCATTTTAGTTAATTACATTTGTGTACAAATAGTTGTTTTATACAAAATATAACGATAAATTTATTTTATATAAACTTCATATAAATCCTATATACTACTTATAAATAAATACTTATATCTAATACATTTCGAATAAATAGTACAAATGCACATATATAAACCATAGTTTCAATTTATAATAGATATAAAGTAGTTTAATATACTGTTATAGAATGCTTTATATTCATTCATAAGATGAATTAAAAATAGCTTTTACCTGAGTTATTGATGTTAATTATTTAATTTCTTTTCCTGAAATATTTTAAATTTTATGGATTTACATATGTCTTTTTAGAGTGCTATTTACATTTCTGAATGAAATTAAATACATTTTTACTATTGTCATTTGTGAATTAACATGAATTAGGGCGTCGGTGATCTCGAATCTCTATTTCAATATTGACTCAAGATTTGTCAGCTCCTGTGAAGATTCTGTTTTGACAAGACAAAAAGGAATATAAATTCTAAAAGATAGATTTCAATGTCGGTCGTCAAGTAAAAAATGGATGGACAAGTTTATTTGTTTGTTTTTGTCATCAACTTTGGAAATATGAACCTATTCCCTGCCCTATCTCAACTTTGTAGGAAATATCCAATTCTAAATCAGTTAAAAATCAATATTTATTGTTTTAAAATGCTGATATAATGGCATTTAATGAACAAACATCATTTATCTTATACATTCTCTTCTGGAAGAAAATAGACAATTTTTCAACAAATAGCTTAAAAAGTGATTTGAGTGGGCTAAAGACGATCTTAAAAAGTGTATTTTTCTGTTTTTGATTTAAACTTGCATTTATGAGAGGAATTCCTTCTTCATTTTTACTGCTCTTTTTTGCCCTTGTTTTTTTGATAGAGCTCATCTCCTATTTTGGAATCTGGCTTTTGATAAAGCAGCGTTCAAAAAAAATTAGAATCAACCTGACTATATTATATCTTCTCATAAGCTTAATATCAACCGGACTTCTACTCTACTCTTTTGCGAATCCGGAGGTGATCCGCCAAGCCAGAAATTATACCCTTTTCTATGTGGTAATAACGGTTTCATTTTTAAACCTGCTGCCCAAATTTATTTTTTCTACAATTACCATTATTTCATTTATTTTCAGCTGGTTGGCTGGTAAACGTTCACAAATGTTACTAATCACAGGTTCTTTCCTTATTTGTTCAGGATTCTTTTTAGTGATTGTTTATGGTATTTTTTTAGGACGCTATCATGTGAATGTCAGGCAGGAAAATCTGTATTTTGACAATTTACCAGAGCAATTCAATGGGCTTAAGTTAGTTCAATTGTCTGATATTCATCTGGGAAGTTTTGGAAAGAATACGTATGTGATGGAAGAAACAGTCAGGGTTGTGAATCAACTAAATCCTGATTTGTTGTTATTTACCGGAGATTTGGTGAATAATTTCAGCGAAGAAACTGTAGGATTTGAGCCCTACTTAAAACAGTTCTCTGCAAAATATGGGAAATATGCCATTCAGGGAAACCACGATTATGGCGACTATTCTGCCTGGCCTGATACAGCAAGCAAGAGAATAAATTTGCAACAGATTCAAAGTAGTTTGACTGATGCTGGGTTTAAACTTTTGCTGAACCAAGGTGAAAGAATAGCTGTAAAAGATACCTCATTTTCATTGATCGGTGTTGAAAACTGGGGGCATCCGCCATTTCCGCAATATGCCAATCTTGATGAAGCAATGAAAGGCATGCCAGACCAATCGTTTAAGATTTTAATGTCACATGACCCGGCTCATTGGAAATCGATGGTGGTTCCACAAACTGATATTGATCTGACACTTTCGGGCCACACACATGGAGCTCAATTTGGGATTAAAATTGCAGGAATCGAATTTAGCCCAATCTGGTTTATTCAGAAGCACTGGGGTGGTCTTTATCAATCAGATAATCAATTACTTTACGTTAACAGAGGCCTTGGAACCATTGGTTTTCCGGGACGTATTGAAATGCGCCCTGAGATTTCCGTATTGACACTTTACCGATCTACAAACCATTAAAATCGATTGAAAACAGAAGTTCAAATCTGAAACTTTCAGAAGCAGGAAGGTAAATTGACCTGACTCCCAGGTCAATCGGGGCAAAAAAACGTAAAACATGCACATCAGACGTTAGTTCCAGACCAAACGAATTCATTTCTAACTGATAATGATTTGGGATTATTATTTTGTTGCGATCTAAAATTGGTGCTGATAACCAGGCATAATCGTAAAATAAGGAAGCTTTTATGCGTTTCAGATACAATAGTTTGCCAATACTCATGTCCGGATAAGCCAATGGAATTCTGTAATCGGCAGCGAGCGAATACATTTTATTGTTTTGTATTCCTTGGAACCCGCGGGGAAATCTGACGAAATTCGAAAAATTATGATTTTTATTAAATATTTTTTCCTGATAACCCTGATAAATTTTAATTCCGTCATTCTTAGTCAAACCTGGAAAATACAACACCGATTGAATGCCTGAAAGTGAGCCCAGATTGTTGCCAGGAAAAGGCGTGTGCCTGAAAATTACATCAAACTGCTGCCCCCATCTGGGCATAATATTTTGACCAGATTGACTCAACAAGTGGTAGTAATACAAGCGATAAGTCAATGCGTGATAACTTCCTGAGTAAAATTCTTTCGGTGAAGTTGCACTGTTAATCACATTACTGAAACTATATTTTATTTCAGGAAAAATTACTGTGGAGTACTTTCCCTTTGATAAATTTAACGGCAACCGGACATCAAAATTAGCGGTCAATTCATTCCAGGTATATCGTTGGATAGTAGTATCGCTATTAATTACCTCATTTGATTGGTTGGTTGTATTCTTAATTGAGTAGTAATTGGCAGCTCCATCTCCATAAGCCAATTCAGCGTTTATTTCAGGAAACCAACCAGAGTAGTTGAATGCCGCGCTGAAATTTCCGGTACGGTCTGTAATATTGTAATCATAGCCAAGTCTGGTTTCGGCAGTTCCAAGTTTATTCTGAGAAAATACTGAAGCGCCCGGCCTGATTTCGTAACTGTTAATATCAATATAAGCCGGAGCCCAGCTATGAAAATTGAACAAATGACCCAATTTGGAATACTTTTTTGATGCGTATTTTATTGAATCATTATTTGAAAAATCAGGAATGCCATTTTCCTGAGCTGCAAGATTATCAGCCAGTTGATTGGGTTTAAGGCTGATGCCTGTAACTTTTTGCTGATTGCTTTTATCATTCAGATTTACCGTTGAAAGCTGATAGCCGGATGCTGAATAATTGCTGAAAAGAATTTGATGTTTTGAATTTACAGCCGATGGGTAATCTGCTCCGAATTTTGCCTCATGAATCCTGAAAATCTGATGGCTGTCAGGATCAACCGAATACAAATGATCGGTTCCTGAGAAATCAGCAGAGAAAATAATTTGGTTATTGGTGAAAACCGGATTTTTCAGGTTGCCAAAAGTTTTGGGTGTAATTTCCTGAAAATATTTTGATTGTATGTCAAAAGAACCTAGGTATTTTCCTTGTGTCGAAAGGCTGACCAAGTAAAGCTTCTCCCCTTTTTCGTCCCAGCAAGGCGTGAAAAAATACTGGTTATCATCGGTATGGAACCGTTCCAATAATTTTCCTGAATTTATATCGAAAATTGACAGAAAAAAATGATTTCCCGGATCAACTTCAACTGCTGCAAATGACTTAAAATCAGGAGAAATAACCGGACTAAAAAGTTTGTTTTCCGACATTATTTCATGCTTGGTTTTTGTTTCGATGTTGTAAACCAAAATAACCGACCGATCAGCATGTGACCAACGAATATCGGCACGTCTTTCGGCCCAGATAATTAATTGATCCTTCATTGAAACCGATTCTTCAAATACAGTTCCGGGTGTATAAATTACTTTTTCAGTTTTATCAGGACTGATCAAAACAAAGCGGCCAATGTCATCAATCGAAGTCCGGTAAGCAACAATGAACGAATCTTTGTAAAACTCCGGATAAAGGTAATCCGTGTAGTTTTTTATTGACGGTGAAACTACTGTATTACTGGTTGTTGATTGCAAACTCAAATCTTTTTGCCAGTCGGTTTTCTGGTCATCAAAAATCTGATTGTACAGTTGTTTACTGTTCATTCCGGTTTCTTTTTTCAGGACTGAATTAAGGGGAGTGATTGAAAAAGGTTGATTACCAATTTTATGCACTACATCCGACCAGATTTGTGCTCCATATTTTTCCCTGCTTTTGCCAACCATCCAGTAGCCCAACTTATAATGATCGGGCACAAAATCTTTGTATGAACCCAGAAAAGCTTTATCGAAAGAATATTTACCTTTTTCAGTCAGTTGGGCGCGGTATTCCATGCTGAAGGCAGCCATTCTTCCGCGACCGGTGTTCGATAAAGCAGTTTCAGTTACTACAGCATCACCTTCCAGAAACCAAAAAGGCAAATACGCACCCGTTACAATTGCCGCAGCCTGTTCTCCCAATATTAATTTCAGAAGAAAAGGTAATTCACTTTGTATTTTATCCAACTGAACCACATGCCTGAATTCGTGCAAAGCAAGTTGTTCCAGCCAATCCTGAGCGTAAATTTGCTGATGCGGGGTGGTAAAAAGTTCGATCCGCTTGGGTGCCCATGCTACCAGACCATTCGATTTGACGGTTCGCGTATGCAAAACTACCGAAATCTTGCGCGGACTGAAGTTCATTGTTTTCGATCCGTATTCATAGACTTTCGACAAGACAAATGTTAACCTTTGTGCCTCTTTATCAAACTCTTCAGGATAAATTATCTGGAATTTATCAGTAGTTATTTGCTGCCAGCGTATTTGCGAAGGATCCTGCCCCGTCTGAAAAAACTGGGCATTCGCAACATTTGCGAGGATGAATGATAACAGAACGAAACTAAATATATACTTCATGTATTGTTGCTGATTTAAGGTGATCAATATAGAAAATTATAGCTCAAGTTTGTTAATTTTGGCTCTCTATAAAAATATACGCTTTGGAAATTAGTTTTGATCATAGTTTCTCCGGATGGTGGGTTCTGCTGGCCTTGCTGTTATCTTTAGGTATCAGTTTTCTGCTTTACTACCGAAATTCTGAAAATTCAAGCCTGTCAACCGTTCAAAAGGGTTTTCTGGCATTTCTCCGGTTC
>DAITNH010000099.1:0-2560 GCA_036834745.1 Prolixibacteraceae bacterium | reverse complement strand
CAGATGATTAAAACACTGAAAAACAATTATATCAATAGAAATATTGGCGCATTGATCATGGTTGGCGATGGTATTTACAATCAGGGCCAAAATCCTGTTAATTTTGCTTCAGGCTTGAAATTTCCGGTTTATTCCATCGGAGTTGGCGATACGACACTCAAAGTTGATGCGGCCATCAGAAGTGTAAAAACAAATAAAGTGGCATTTCTGAAGAATAAGTTTCCGATTGAAATTGAATTAAAGTTTTCGAAACTGAAGAATAAAATTGCCTACATCGAAATTGAAAACGACCGAAAAATAATTTATTCAAGCACGGTTTCCGTTGTTTCTGATGATGATTTCAAGCTCGAATTTGCCAGTCCTGAAGCTACACAAACCGGACTTCAGCATTATAAAATCCGGATCAGGCCGTTTACTGAAGAATCGAATATCAAAAATAACGAATATGAATTTGTAATCCAGGTATTGGAAAACAAGCAGAAAATACTACTGCTCAGTGATGGTCCGCATCCTGATTTAGGTGCTCTTCGCAATAGCCTTTCTGAACTTCAAAACTATGAATCAGAATTAGTTACAGGCAATGACATTCCCGATAGCCTGAAAAAATACAGCCTGATAGTTCTGAATCAACTTCCATCAAAAAAAAATGCTGCAAGTACACTTTTAACAAGAATAAGGGAAAGGAGAATACCGGTTTTATTTCTGATCGGGCCAAATACTTTGCTTGAGCAGCTAAACACGCTTGACATGGGAATCAAGATTTCAGCCAGCAACAACACCGAAGAAGTTCAGGCCATTTTTGACGACAACTTTTCGTTGTTCGTTCTTTCAAACGAAACAAGAGATTTGCTTTCGATGGCTCCGCCGCTGATCAGTCCGTTTGGAAATACCGAAATTTCGCCCTTGATGCAAAGTCTGGCAAGCCAGAGTATCAAAAATATACGTACCTCAAAATCCATCATGGCATTTGGAAACGATAAAGGCCGAAAAATCGGTTTTATTGTCGGCGAAGGAATATGGCGGTGGCGATTGTTCATCTACCAGAACGGCGGTGATCATGAAGCCTTTAACGAGCTGATGCAAAAGATTGTGCAATACCTTTCGTTGAAGGAAAATGAAGACAATTTCAATGTAAACTATCCGGCACTTTACCAGGAAACCGACAATATCGAATTTACTGCCGAATTGTACAACGACAGCTACGAACTGGTAAATTCACCCGACGTTAACATCAGGATTAAAAACGACAGCCTGAAAGAATACAATTACACTTTTGACCGGACAGCCGATTACTACCGTCTGAATGCGGGCAACCTGCAGCCGGGCGATTACACCTTCGAGGCTGAGACCCAACTGGGAAATCAGCAATTCAAAGAAAAAGGCAGTTTCAGTATTGTGAAAAATGAAGTGGAATTGCAAAATAATCAGGCCGATTTTGGGTTATTGTATCAGATGGCCCAACAAACCGGAGGTCAGTTTGTTCCGATTGATAAATATGGCACATTACTTGATGCGATCGGCGACAATAAACAAATAATGCTACAAGTGCATCAGCAAACATTTTTAACGGAATGGATTAATCTGAAAACCATATTTTTCCTGCTGATTATTCTGTTGGGTGTTGAATGGTTTTTCAGGAAGTATTGGGGAATTTATTAAAAAAGAACACAAATGCTGTTAATTGGCAAACATCGAACATCTAAAATAGTATTCTTCTGCCTGATTGGATTGGCTTTTGTATCCTGCAAAAGCTATTATACCACTTTAACCATCGAAAATGCGCATCCGGCGAAAGAAGAATTGCCTTCTGAAATACAAAGTCTTACGCTGATGAACCGGAGTATGAACAATCAGTTTGAGAATTATCAGGAAGATTCGCTGCAATTGTATTTTTACCGGCAGGGTTTTCAGCTTTCAAAAATAGTATTGGACAGCACTGCAGCCGATACCACGATCCGCGCGCTCGCTGAGCTTTTATTTGAATCGGGACGCTATGATGTGGTTGTGCCGGTTGAAAGGAACATCAAACGTGACCTTCCTTACGAAATACTTCCGGATACCCTGAGCAATTTGCAGGTGAGTCAGATTTGCAAACAGTATAATACTGATGCTCTGATGGTTTTGGAACGATTCTCGGCCAAAGTAATGGCCGATTTTTCATCTGAAAAGTACATGGATGCAACTACAGGAGCCAATTATTCCTATTATGCTTCGCAAGACCTGAAATACAATGCCGTATTCAGAATTTATAAACCCGGAACAAAGACCTTGCTGAAAGAATTTGAACTGATTGATACAATTTACTGGGAAAGTGCCGATTACACACAACAAAGGCTTTTTGCTAAACTGCCATCCATCAAGGAAGCCCTGACCAATGCCGGGATCAAAATCGCACTGGATATTGACAGCAAATTATCGCCAACCTGGTTCTCAGAGAAACGTGGCTACTTTTTGTTCGACCTGAAAAATGACCTTGGCCAACAATTGATGAATGAAAACAGAATAGCGGAAGCAAAGGCATTTTGGCTGGAAAAAGCGCAATCGACCAACAAGAAAACAA
>DAITNH010000098.1:13990-16716 GCA_036834745.1 Prolixibacteraceae bacterium | reverse complement strand
ATTTGGAATTGGTTTTTATTTTTTCCAGAGTTTTTCCATTTCCTCCAGCGTTTTCCCTTTGGTTTCAGGAACCATTTTCCAGACAAACACAAAAGAAAGAATACTCATCAAACCGTAAAAGCTGTATGTCAGTCCACCGCTAAATTCCATCATCGCCGGATAGGTTGACGAAATAAAGTAGTTGGCGGCCCACTGTGCAGCTACTGCAATCGCAATGGCCCGGCCCCTGATTTTGTTCGGGAATATTTCAGAAATCAATACCCAGCAAATTGGTCCCCACGACATCATGAACGATGCGGTGTAGATAATTATGAATACCAAAGTGCTGATGCCAACAATATTCATAAAAGCCAGTCCACCAATGGCAAACATACCGATGGCCATCCCAATGGAACCGATCATCAGCAGAATTTTGCGTCCGTATTTATCAACGGTCATGATAGCAACAACGGTGAAAATAACGTTGATCAACCCCATCACAACCGTTTGCAGCATCGACGAATCTTTTGCCGCACCCATGCTTTCGAAAATGCGTGGTGCATAATAAAGCGCAACATTAATCCCTACAAATTGCTGAAAAACCGACAACAGGATGCCGATAATGATGACCACTTTTCCGAAAGCGAATAGTTTTTCGGAAGCTGCCTCAACGGAATGCTTGATATCGGACATAATTATTTTGGCCTGTTGTAACCCATTGATTCTGGTCAGGATTTCCAGTGCTTTTCCATCGCGGTTGGTCAGTGCGAGATAACGGGGAGTTTCGGGAACAAAGAACAAAAGTGTTGCAAAAATTCCTGCTGGAATTGCTTCTGACACAAACATCCATCTCCAACCGGTTTCATTAATGAATTCGATACTTTTCCCATGGGCAATAAAATAGTTGACAAAATAAACGACCAGCATACCAAAAATAATGGCAAACTGGTTGATCGAAACCAATCGTCCTCGAATGTCTGCCGGTGCTATTTCTCCAATGTACATCGGAACCACGGCTGATGCCAGTCCGACACCAATTCCACCGAGAATGCGATAGAAATTGAACATGTACAGCAATCCCATGGTTGGTTCGCCCTTCTGGAAGAACAGGAATTCAGGAAAACCTGATCCAAGCGCTGACAAAAAGAACAAAAATCCTGCAAGCATCATCGCCCTTTTTCGGCCCAACTTTAAGGAAAGAATTCCAGAAAGCATTCCGCCGATAATGCAACCGATCAATGCGCTGGAAATGGTTGCTCCGTGTGCAAGCGATCCAAGTCCGAGTGGGGTAATCAGGTATGCCTGAACCGATTTTTCCGCGCCTGAAATTACGGCAGTGTCATATCCAAACAAAAGACCACCCAGTGTTGCCACCAGGGTGATCCCCGCAATGTATAACGTGTTGCGATCTTTCATAGGATTAGATGTAGCAGTTAATCAACTGTTCCAACATTTCCTGTTTGCCGCTGATCTGTTTTGGTTCGCCAACTTCTTTGGCAACATTGTACAGATCAACCAAATTTAATTTTCCTGCTTCGTATTCTTTTCCTTTTCCTGAATCGAATGAAGCGTAACGGTTGGCTTTCAGTTTCAGGTAATCCGAATCTTTCAGCAATTTGTCGGCAGTAACCAGTGAACGGGCAAATACATCCATTCCTGAAACGTGAGCAATGAAAATATCTTCCAGATCGGTTGAGTTACGACGGGTCTTGGCATCGAAGTTGATACCACCGGTTGTAAATCCGCCAGCCTGAATAATCTCGATCATCGCTTCGGTTACTTCGTAAATGTTGGTTGGGAATTCGTCGGTATCCCATCCGTTTTGATAATCGCCTTTGTTGGCATCAATCGAACCAAACATTCCAGTGTCGCGGGCAACGCGCAATTCATGAGCAAAAGTATGTCCGGCCAAAGTAGCGTGGTTCACTTCAATATTCATTTTGAAATCGTTTTCCAGACCATGGGCTTTCAGGAATCCAATTACAGTCTGTGTATCGAAATCGTACTGATGTTTCATTGGTTCCATCGGTTTAGGCTCGATCAGGAAAGTTCCTTTGAATCCCTGAGCACGTGCATGGTCGCGGGCAGCTGCAAGGAATTTACCCATGTGATCCAGTTCGCGTTTGGTGTCGGTGTTGTGCAGGCTCATGTAACCTTCACGCCCGCCCCAGAATACATAATTGGTTCCACCCAAAGCAATGGTAGCTTCCATGGCATTTTTCACCTGAACGGCAGCATTGGCCAGCACGCTGAAATCAGGATTGGTTGAAGCGCCATTCATATAACGCGGAGCCGAAAATACGTTTGCAGTACCCCAAAGCAATTTAATGCCGGTGGCTTCCTGACGTTCTTTGGCGAAGTCGATCATGTTGCTCAAACGTTTTTCGATTTCGAAAACCGATCCGTCACCAACAACGTCGGTATCGTGGAAACAGTAGAAAGGAGCGCCAATTTTGCTGATGAATTCGAAGGCTGCATCCATTTTTTCTTTGGCAGCAGTCATCGGGTCAGCAGCGCCAACCCAAGGGAAAATCTGTGTTCCGGGGCCGAATGGGTCGCCACCGTCGCCGCAGAAAGTATGCCAGTAAGCAACTGCAAAACGAAGGTATTCCTTCATGGTTTTGCCCAGAACTACCTGATTGGCATCATAGTATTTGAATGCCATTGGATTTTTCGACTGTGGTCCCTCGTATTTGATCTGATCAATACCCGGGAAATACTCTTTGTTTCCTTTAAAAGCTGTCATT
>DAITNH010000098.1:0-13890 GCA_036834745.1 Prolixibacteraceae bacterium | reverse complement strand
TTCTCCAATTGCAGTTTCCAATTCTGGTAAGCAGCTTCGTACTGAGCCTTTTTGCTTGCATCAGGAGAAATGGTATCCAGTTTTTTCAGGCTGGCAAAAGCTTCTTTGGCAGAGGCATAATATCCTGATCCGATTCCAGCACCACGTGCAGCGCCAATTGATCCGTCGGTGTTGTACAATTCAATGGTTGCTCCGGAAATTCCGGCCAGTGTTTCGCGGAAAATCGGACTCAGGAACATGTTGGCTTTTCCGGCACGGATGACCTGCGCTTTAATGCCGATTTCTTCCATAATTTCCATTCCGTATTTAAACGAGAACACGATTCCTTCCTGAGCGGCGCGGAACAAATGAGCTTCTGTATGGGTATTGAATCCCAATCCTGAAATTTGCGCGCCAATATTTTTATTACGAAGAACACGTTCTGCACCGTTTCCGAATGGCAGAATGCTCACACCTTCAGATCCAATGGCCACTTCAGCAGCTTTTTGGTTCATTTCTTCGTAAGAGAATGCCTTGTTACCGACGTATTTATTTAGCCATGAATTTAAAATTCCGGTTCCGTTGATGCACAACAATACTCCCAGACGATTGGCTTCGGCGGTGTGATTGACGTGTGCAAAAGTGTTCACCCGCGAATACGGATCGTATTTTACTTCGCCGCTCACGCCGTAAACAACTCCTGATGTTCCGGCAGTGGTGGCTATTTCACCGGGATTCAGCACATTCAGTGAGAGAGCATTGTTCGGCTGATCACCGGCGCGATAACTGATTTTTATTCCTTCAGCCAGACCCAATTCAGCAGCAGCTTTGGCATTCACTACACCTTGAACCGAGAAAGTTGGGACGATTTCAGGAATGAATGATTTTTTAAATCCGTAATAATCGAGCAGCATATCGGCTACCGCGTTTTCCTTGAAATTCCAGAGAATTCCTTCCGACAAACCACTGGCGGTTGTTTTAATTTCTCCTGAAAGTTTCATGGCAATGTAATCGCCCGGAAGCATGATTTTATCGATTTTGGAGTATAATTCAGGTTCGTTGTCTTTCACCCATTTTAGTTTCGATGCGGTGAAATTTCCCGGAGAGTTGAGCAGGTTGGCCAAACAATTTTCTTCGCCTATTTCAGCAAAAGCTTTGTTGCCAAATTCTGCAGCACGACTGTCGCACCAAATGATGGAAGGACGCAATACGTTCTGGTTTTTATCGACCACGACCAAACCGTGCATCTGGTAAGAAATACCGATTGAATCGATCGATTTTGGATCAACTTTCGATTGAGTTAGCACATCGCGGAGAGCAAGTTTCAGGTTTGCCCACCATTGTTCGGGTTCCTGTTCAGCCCATCCAGCCTGCAAAGCTGTAATTTTCATTTCTTGTTTTGGGTAAAATGCAGCTGAAACACAATTTCCGGTCAATCCATCAATTAACGAAGCTTTTACTGAAGAACTGCCAATATCGAAGCCTAATAAATACATATAAATATGTTTAAAGTTTAAAGTCGAAATTTTAATGTGAAACAGCAAGGTTTTGTTTGAACCGTTCTGTTCTGGTATGCCCGACAAAACTAAATCATGCAATCCCAAACTCAAAATTAGAACTAATGTTTTAAAACATTAATTAAAGAGATTTGCGAACTGTAAGTCTGGTTGGAATTACCACGTTTGTTTTTTCTCCGGTGACCACAAATTCAGCAATTTTCTTTCCCATTAACTCAAAATCGGTTGATATGACCGTGATTCCATCTTTAACGTATTTTTTCATAGGCGTTTCGTTGTACGATATAACTCCCACATCCTGCCCCGGTACAAGATTTTTCTGTTCGCAATGGTCCAGAAATTTGGCCAGTGTTCTGTCGCTTACGAGCAAATAAAGTTCGCCCTTCTGAAGATCAAACTTTTTAAAATCGTACAAAGTTTTGAAACTGACCTGATGATCGGAACAGAACTTTTCAAAATATTTTATTGAAATCTTTGGATGGTAAGTGAATGTGGGATACAAATAAATAAATCGGTCGTATTTCCGGATAAGGTCAATCCCACTTTCAAGCGAATCGTATAATGATTGACCAAAATCCTGGGAAATTGACGATGAACCTTCCAGTTCATGAACGTTCCAGTCAATCACCATCAGTTTACTGGCAGGAATCTGGCGTGTAATTTCAGGCACTCGTTTATGATCGAAATTCATGATAATGTATTTCGTATATTTCCCCAGGCTTTCCTTGATTATTTTTTCGAAATCATCGATGTTATAATGGTGAAAATGAAGATCTACAGCAAATGTATCGGGAAGACTATCCAAAAATGAAGCGTATAAAACTTCTTTGTATGCTTTGAAAGTATCCAGAAACAGAAAAACTTTGGTAACAGCTTTTGCTACGAAATAACCCCGGTTCGGCACGGATTCAATTACTCCGCGGTTTTTTAATTCGGCATAAGCTTTAAAAACTGTGTCGCGTGAAAGGGAGCTTTCTTTGCAAAGCTGGTTAACTGAGGGCAAAGTATCGCCAACCTGGAGCAGGTTTCGGCTAATCGCTTCGTTTACCGAGTCCATCAGTTGCTGAAATTTTAACAAATTAGATTGCGGATTGATCGTAAAATGAAACTTACTCTCCATGTGGTACAAATTTTAAAGTGGTCTGTTCTGGTATGCAAACATACAAAAAAAAGTCTCAGTTGAAATTGGTTGTGCTTATTTTCCTGATGTTTGAAAGGTGATTTTTATTAGGAATTAAAATAGACTAAACCCATAATTTTGGAAAATCGAATTTCAAGTATTCAAAATAATAAATAAAGCTATGTCAAAAGGATTTTTCAATATTCCGGTTGCAAGAAATGAACCTATAAAAAGTTATGCTCCAGGATCACCGGAGAGAGTCGAATTAAAGGAAATGCTGAACTATTTACGGTCGAAAGAACTTGAATTACCAATGATTATTGGAGGTAAAGAAGTTACTACCGATCGCCGTATCCGGATTTCTCCGCCCCATGAGATTAAACATACGCTCGGATATTATTATCAGGGCGATGCATCACATGTTCAAATGGCAATTGATGCTGCAATGATGGCCCGTGAAAAATGGAATTCAATGGCCTGGCATCACCGTGCCGCTATTTTCTTAAAAGCTGCTGATCTGCTGGCAGGCCCGTACCGGGCAAAAATTAATGCTGCAACCATGCTTGGACAATCAAAAAATGCTTATCAGGCTGAAATTGATTCGGCTTGCGAAATGGCTGATTTCTTCAGATTTGGTGTAAAATGCATGACTGATATTTATAAAATGCAACCCGAATCAGCACCGGGAATCTGGAATTATAATGAATTCAGGTCACTCGAAGGATTTGTTTTTGCATTGACTCCCTTTAATTTCACTTCGATTGCCGGAAATTTGCCTGCAGCTCCGGCAATGATGGGAAATGTGGTGGTTTGGAAGCCTTCAAAAACAGCCGTATATTCTGCCGCCGTTATCATGGAAGTTTTCCAGGAAGCCGGTTTGCCAGATGGCGTAATTAATCTGGTTTATGTTGGAGGTCCTGCTGCTGCAGATGTGGTACTTCAGTCGCCCGATTTTGGAGGAATCCATTTTACAGGATCAACAGGAGTTTTTCAAAGTATCTGGAAAACAATCGGTGAGAATATATACAAGTATAAAACCTATCCGCGCATTGTGGGCGAAACCGGAGGAAAAGATTTCATTTTTGCCGATCCGACAGCCGATCCGCAAGCCGTGGCTATTTCAATGGTTCGTGGTGCTTTCGAATATCAGGGTCAGAAATGCTCGGCGGCTTCGAGGGCCTATGTTCCCCGCAGTATTTGGGACGATGTTTGCGCCCGTTTGGGCAGCGAATTGGCTACTGTTAAAATGGGGCCTCCTGAAGATTTTACCAATTTTGTAAATGCAGTAATCGATGAATCTTCGTTTGATAAACTTGCAGGTTTTATTGAAGCTGCCCGCAAAGATGCCGATGCAGAAGTTTTATTTGGCGGGAAATGTGACAAATCAGTAGGCTATTTTATTGAACCAACGGTGATTCTTGCGAAAAAAGCCGATTACACCACCATGATGGAAGAACTTTTTGGGCCTGTGCTCACCATTTTTGTTTACGAAGACGAGGAAATGGAAAAAACAATTGATATTCTGGACCGCACTTCTATTTATGCATTGACCGGCGCCATTTTTTCTCAGGACAGATACAGCATTGAACACCTTACCAAACGACTCGAAAATGCGGCAGGTAACTTTTACATCAATGATAAGCCTACGGGCGCAGTAGTTGGTCAGCAACCCTTCGGAGGAGGCCGTGGTTCAGGTACAAACGACAAAGCAGGTTCGGTGTTTAATTTTCTTCGCTGGACTTCCATCCGCACAATCAAAGAAAACTTCGTATTGCAGAAAAACTATATGTATCCGAGCTTTTTACCGGATCAGGAATAACAACAAAAAAATCAAGGAGGTGAATATTTTTCATCTCCTTTTTTTTTCGCTCAGAAAAGCCTATTTTTGTTTCAAATCAAACGATATGAAAGCCAAAGAATTGTCCATAATAATCCTAAAAAAAGTTACAAATAAGTATTTGGTGGCCTTTGCAATTTTTGTAGTTTGGGTCATGTTCTTTGATGAAAATAATTTAACAAAACACCGCCAAAATCTGAGCGAACTGGCCCAACTTCAAGCACAGGTTGATTTCTACAAGCAAAAAATTGAAGCCGACAAACAAAAATTGTATGAGCTGCAAACCAATGACGAAAACCTCGAAAAATTTGCCCGTGAGCAATTTTTAATGAAAAAAGCAGACGAAGATATTTACGTTATCGTTGAAGAAAACTAGATTTTAAGACATTATTGTCTTTTTACACCCTTTGTAGTACTTAAAAAGCTGCCTGTTCCGGCATTAGAATCCATATCCTGAAGTTAGTTAAAAAGCTTGCAATAAGTATTTTTCGATTTATTTTCAAAAAATCGAAAAATCTATTTGAAAAAAGTTAGAGATTTACTATATTTTGCCAATAATAAGTCCTGGTTATGAAATTAGATATGAACATATTCCGTATCGAAACAAATCACGTAGCTCCGCAAAGGGGACACGTGCTGATTGCAGAACCGTTTTTGGCAGGAAGCTATTTTAACAGATCAATCATTATTCTGGCTTCATACAGCGAAAAAGGTGCTGTTGGTTTTATACTAAATAAAAAGGTTGATTATCCGGTTGAAGATTTGTTTGTCGATTTCCCCGACTTCGATTCAGAAATTCATATTGGCGGTCCTGTTGGAACCGATTCAATTTATTTCATCCATACTCTTGGCGATATGATCCCGGGAAGCCTTCACATAAAAGAAGATCTTTATTGGGGTGGCGATTTTGAAGCCTTAAAACGTCAGATTAAATTGGGGTTGGTTCATTCAAACCAGGTTCGTTTCTTCCTGGGATATTCAGGATGGGATCCGGGCCAGCTTGAAGAAGAAATTAAGGAAAATTCATGGTTGGTGACAGATCTTGCACAAGCCGACCTCATGAGCATCGAAGAAAATGAGATGTGGGTTGAATCGGTCCGGTCTGTTGGCGGAAGATATTCGATGTGGGAAAATTTCCCTGAAAACCCATCGCTCAACTAAGCAAACTCCTGACAAACAATTCATTTATTTTTCGGATCGTATTGTTGAAATAGCGTTTACCTTCAAAACCAACCACCCAACGGATTCCATCAATCGCATTTACCAGAAAGATTTCATCTGCTTCTTTCATATCCTGTTCAGTTATTTCATCCTTTTCACTGTAACCCAGTTGTAGTTTATTAAATATACTCAGCATCAGTGGTTTGGAAATATCTGCATAAGCTCCGTGATAAATGGATGCCCCTTTTATCCTGCTTCCTTTTATCAGGTAAACATTTGCCCCAACGGCTTCAATGATTTGACCGTCTGTATTCAAAAGCAAAAACTCATCGGAAGCAACATCTTTTGGATAATTTCCCGCAATTCGCCAGTTAATCTCTGATCCCAGCGAAGTATTGGAAAGTGACGACACCGATTTTCTGATAGTATCAAAAACAGCTACGTACAAACCTTTGTCATTCAGTCCATAGCCGGCATTTTCGTGTTTGGCGCTTTGGATGGAATACTGAATTTTATGGTCTGATATCCAGAATCTAAGAGAAAGTACTGAGCCTAAAAAGTGTTTGTTTTTGGTGAGCGTGCGTTCCATCTGCCGCTTCAATTCTGCGCCGTCGTTTTCGGTCAATTCAGAAAACGACTGATTGAAAATCATCAGCTTCTGTTTGATCATCTCAAGCATTTCCCTATAAAATGGAAAAGCAGACCGAACCGCGCGAATTCTTTCCGTAAACAAAAATCCCTCCGATTCCTTCAATGAAATCCGGTATTCGGCCATCGGCACAAACGATCCGTTTACTAATATGTAAGTCCCCTCGTTCATTAAATCAACTCTAAAATATATGGTAACATATTCTGGTTTGCCATGATTTTGATTCCCCGGATTCCGGCCTCGGCAGCGGCTTGCATGTCCGAGTCGCTATCGCCGATCATTACCGATTCCGATGAATTAATCCCGTATTTTGCAATAAACTTTTCAATCATGAGCGGTTCCGGTTTCCGGCACAAACATTTCTCATTATCGCCGTGATGGGGGCAAAAAAGTATATCAGTAATTGTAATTTTGTTTTTTCTGAAAGTTTGAATCATTTCATCGTGCAATTTCAGGATGTCTTCTTTTGAATGCAATCCACGTGAAATACCTCCCTGATTGCTGACAATAAACAACTGGAATCCATTCTCCTGCAGCTGTTGAAGGTTTCTGAATACTCCGTCAACAAATTTCATTTGATCGGATTTCCAAATGTAATAATGCTGTTGGTTGTCAATCAAAACACCGTCACGATCAAGAAAAATGGCTTTGTTCATTTTTACATTATCCTAAAAAGTTTATCGATAAAAACTTCGAACAGTCTGGGATTGAGCAAAACCGGAAAAACAAAACCAAAAAATGCACCAAGGAAATGGGCATCGTGGGCAACATTATCGGTTTGCTTTTTACTCATCTGGTAGGAATAAACCAGGTACAGAACGGCAAAAACAATTCCGGGAATCGGTAAAATTCCGAAAAAATAAATCATGTTCCACGGATCGAAGAAAATGGAAGCAAAAAGCACCGCAGCAACCGCTCCCGATGCTCCAACCGCATTGTAATAGTAATCGTTGCGGTATTTGTAAAGCGCATAAAGATTTGAAAACAGGATTCCTCCAACATACAGAAAGATGAAATACATGGTGTGCAGCCGTCCGAAATTCTCCTCAAAATAGAATTCGATTGCCCGTCCAAACGAGAAGAGTACGATCATGTTCACAAACAGATGTTCCCAGTTGGCATGTACAAATGCATGGGTAATCAGCCGGTGATATTCTTTTCTGTGATAGACTTTACTGGCGTTGAACTGTAGCTGATCCATCAGTTTGGGCGAATTAAACGCAGCATACGAAACCACTACAGTAATAATAATCAGAATGATAGTCATGAATTGAATGTATTAATGTAATATCCGGTAAATCATCTCGCGCTGCAAATCGGCTGGTGAGGCGGAAACATTGCCCCAACCTTTTGATTTCATATCGTATTCGCGCAAAATACTGATAATCTCGACCAGTTTTTTAATGTTGTAATTTTTGGCTGCCGCAACATAAGTTTTCACGAAAAACGGATGAACCTGAAGCACCGATGCCACGTTGTTTTGCGATTTGTCTTCCAGAAAATGATAATTCAGTATTTTCGAGAAATAGGAAAAAAGCCCGGTAATAATTACAGGCATCGGGTTCGACGACGGATTGGCTCCAAAGTAGTTGACGATTCGGTTCGCTTTCAGCAAATTGCGTTCGCCCAAAGCATTCTGAAGTTCATAAACATTGAATTCCTTGCTGATTCCGATATTTTTCTCGATGTGATCAGGAGTTATCTGTGTTCCGGCAGGCAGCGAAATAATCAGCTTATCCAGTTCATTGGCCACTTTGCTGAGGTCGGCTCCCAGATATTCCGAAAGCATTGCCGCCGCCTGTGGTGCAATGGTGTAATTCTGATTTTTCAAATACGAAATGATCCATGCCGGAAGCTGATTGTCGTAAATTTTCTTTGCCTCAAACAAAACCCCTTTTTGATCGATCAGTCTTGCAAAGGTTTTCCGTTTATCAATGGTTCTGTACTTATAATTGATAACCAGAATGGTGGAGTTCAGCGGATTTTTCGCATACGACTCAAGATCCTCAATTTTCTTGATATTTTGTGCTTCGCGAACAACAATCACCTGATGGTTCGACATCATCGGGAACCGCCGGGCATTGGCTATAATGTTGTGCGGCTCGGTATCTTTTCCGTAAAGAATGGTCTGGTTGAAGCCTTTTTCGGCATCGGTCAGCACATTGTCCGAAATGTAATCGCTGATTTTATCAATGAAATAGGTTTCTTCACCCATTAAAAAGTAAATGGGATGATAAATCTTCTTTTTAAGATTACTGATTATTTCCTCGAAAGTCATTCGTTCAATTGAGTATTAAAATTTCAGGTGTTTTACCGATTCTCCGTTGTTTTTGATTTCAAGCAAGGCGTCGATCCCGGTTTCAAGGTGTTCATTTACAAAGTTGTTGGTCACAATCTGGTCGCTTGCATCGGTCTTTACACCTGTCGAAATCATTGGCTGATCAGACACCAGCAACAAGGCTCCGGAAGGAATCTGATTGTAAAAACCAACTGTAAAGATGGTGGCAGTTTCCATGTCGATGGCCATTGCCCTCGATTTTTCGAGGTATTTTTTGAAGCGTTCGTCGTATTCCCAAACACGTTTATTGGTGGTATAAACAACGCCGGTGTAATAATCGTGTTTCCGGTTTCTGATGGCGGTTGAAACTGCGCGCTGAAGATTAAATGCCGGAAGTGCGGGTATCTCAGGAGGTAAATAATCGTTTGATGTACCTTCGCTGCGGATGGCAGCAATCGGAAGGATAAAATCGCCCAGTTGATTTTTGGGTTTCAGACCACCGCATTTTCCTAAAAACAAAACAGCTTTCGGATGAATCGCACTCAAAAGATCCATCATGGTAGCAGCATTCGGGCTGCCCATCCCAAAATTGATGATGGTAATTCCCTCTGCGCTTGCGTTGGGCATATTTTTATTTTCCCCGACAACCGGAACACCGAATTTTTTCGCAAACATATCCACGTACAAGTGGAAATTGGTCAGCAAAATCAAGTCGTCAAACTCATTCAGAGGCCTTCCGGTATATCGTGGGAGCCAGTTTGAAACAATTTCTTCTTTCGTCTTCATAAAATTATTTACTATTTGATTATTTACCATTTACTAATTATCCACTACAAGTAGCATTTAATGGCAAATTGTAAATAGTTTAATGGTCAATTTTCTGTTTCTACAAACTTTTATTCGTTATTTTGAATTCAGAATAAAAACAAAAATACAAACTTTGTTGGCTTCATCATGCAAAAATTGAATTTGCCCGAATATTCTTTCAGAATTAAAACGACCGAAGGAAAATCCTACATTTTTGATTCGCTCCGGAAAAAATACGTGCGGCTCACTCCGGAAGAATGGGTGCGGCAGAATTTTGTTCAGTTTCTGATTGCTGAAAAGAATTATTCAGTTTCGCTGATTACAGTTGAAGCCGCTGTTAAAGTGAACGGCAATCCGCAACGGGCAGACCTGGTTGTTTTTGATCGCTCCGGAAATCCTGCACTGGCGGCCGAATTCAAGGCTCCTGAAATAAAAATCAGTCAGCAGACTTTCGACCAGATCGTGAGGTACAACATGCAACTGAAAGTAAAATTTCTGATTGTCAGCAATGGGTTGGATCATTTTTGCTGTCAGATTAATTATGCCGAAAACTCCTATTTGTATCTTGCTGAGATACCCAATTTTTCCGATTTACTTATTTAGCCCATGTTGTAAACCCCTACGAAATTGCTTCGGTATTTATTTCCCGTATATTTGCAACCTGAAACTTATCCACAATATTATGCCCTTTTCGTCATTCGGTATTGCACCTTTTTCATCATTCGGTTTATCGCCCGATTTATTAAAAGTCCTGGCCGCTCAAAATTACGCACAGCCTTATCCAATTCAGCAAGAAGCCATTCCTGCCATTTTAAAACGCAAAGATGTTTTGGGCATTGCCAAAACCGGCTCCGGAAAAACGGCCAGTTATGTATTGCCTGTTTTGACCAATTTGCAGGGAAATACTGCCTCAAAAAACAGGCATGTCAACGTTTTGGTTTTGGTGCCAACCCGCGAACTTGCTGTGCAGGTGCAGGAAGTTTTCCATTTATTCGGTTCAGCGCTTCCCGAACGGATCAAATCGCTGGCGGTATTTGGAGGCGTTGCCATCAACCCGCAAATGATCGCTTTGCAGAATGTGAACATATTGGTTGCCACTCCCGGAAGGCTTTTGGAACTGGTTGAATCGAACGCGGTTCACTTGTCGGGTATCGATACGCTGATTTTGGACGAAGCCGACAAAATGCTCAATCTTGGGTTCAAGGAAGAAATGAACCGCATCATTTCATTGCTGCCGAAAAAGCGTCAGAACCTTTTATTCTCAGCCACTTTGAGCGACGACATCAGCAGCATTAACCAAATATTACTGCACGATCCGGTGGTAATTAAAATCGAATCTAAAGCCGACAACATTGACCTGATCGATCAGTTGGGCTATTTTGTTTCAGAAGAAAAAAAAGGACCTTTGCTGCGCTATTTAATCAAAAGCAAAGACCTTGCACAAGTGCTGGTTTTCACATCATCTGTTTACAAGGCCGACAATGTGGCCGATAAACTCCGGAAAAACGGGATTGACGCAGCAGCCATGCACAGCAAAAAAAGTCAGAAAGCGAGAACCGACACTTTGAGTAAATTCAAAACAGGCAAACTTCGGGTGTTGGTGGCAACCGATCTGATTTCGCGTGGTATCGACATTGAATTTTTGCCCCATGTGATCAATTACGAATTGCCCCGTTCGCCGAAAGATTATATCCACCGCATTGGCAGAACCGGCCGCGCAGAATCTTCCGGCGAAGCCATTTCCTTTGTTACTCCTGAAGACCAGCATCATTTCAAAATCATTCAAAAGAAAATGGGCAAATGGGTAACCATGATCGACAGCGAAAACCTTGTCTTAAAAGGCTATTAATGCAGTTTATGGAAACCGATATCCGAATCGTAAAACCAGGCGCCCGGAATGAATTGATTGGACCGAAAGGTGAAATTCTTACGCCTCCGCAGGGCTGGATTTTTTTGCCTGCCGGAGATGCCGGTATTACCCGAAAAGTAACTTCGAAAGGAGCCTACTGGAGGGTTGAAGTGAAAAAGGGACGGCGGACCATTTCGCTGGGAATTTGGGCACCTGCGGCAACCATCGCGGAAGCCAAGCAAGCCGTTCAGGAAGTTCGGTTGACCGATGAATACAAAAAGAAACAGACTTACGCGGCAGAACGACGCGAAAAAAAACAAACGGAGTACGATGCCGAATTTTGCCAGGCAGTTGAATGTTTTCTCGATTTCCATGGCCGCTATAAAGAGCTTGAGAAAAAACTGGCAAAAACAGTAACCGTTCATGCCATTCCGGTGGGAAGCGGAACTGTGGCGCGCACACAAATGATTCCCATTGAAGAGCGGGCAGCACTTGCCGTTATTGCGTGGATGCGGCATCAAACGACGGCCTACGACAACCTGAAAATTGCAAGAGTTAAAGGTGAACGCCGTGCAGTGAGACGATCGCTGTCACAACAATCTTCTGCAATACTTGCCAATTACCGCGACGGCCGCGTGGCAACAGAAAATTGTCCGCTGCAAAAAGCGATGAGTAAAAACCCGTAAAAGCATCGAAAAATGGGCGAAGTCGGTGAACTGGGTGGGCCTCACCATCCTTGAAACTCAGGCCGGAGAAGCCAGCGACGAAATTGGAACTGTTGAGTTCAAAGCAACTTACCTGGAAAACGGAAAGCTGCAACAAATTCACGAGAAATCCCTCTTCCACCGCGAAAACGGGAAATGGGTGTATGTTTCGGGCGTACACAGGTAGCTTTGTGTTAATGATCTGTTTACGGAGCGCATTAATCCAAACAAAAAATAATGGAACGCGGATTAAATATGATCTGGCGGATTAAAACTGATTAAAATCCCGACTTGTCGTGATGATTTTCTAAAAAACGCTTAGGAAACTGTCGATCATCCATTATCCCATTTGTCTTTTTTGAATCCATTCTAATTTATTGGAATATAAATCCGCTTTCCATCCGCTAAACCTGCGAAAATCCGCGTTCTATTATTTTTTCTATTGTTCAGTTTAGGATGACTCCCAAACTAACAGGACGGCAATATTTTTAACAGGACGGGCATTTTCTCTAACATGACGGCTTCCCAGATAACATGGCGGCAATTTCATTTAACATGGACGGCTCCCGAACCAACATGGCGGGCATTTTTACTAACAGGACGGCTCCCGAACCAACATGGCGGACATTTTTTCTAACAGGACGGCAATTTCCACTAACAGGACGGTTTCCCAAGTAACATGGCAGCAAAAATCTTTAACAGGGCGGGTGTGGGCGCGGCTTTTAGCCGAATGCTCCTTAAAACACCCTGAAAATTTCGAACTCTTTCGTGGCGAAAACGCGCCAAAATTCCTGAATAAAAAGCAATAATTCGTTTTGATTTGGAAACATAACCACTTACTTTTAACGCAATTTAAAAACCAAATACTTAGGCAAAAAATAGCGAATTAAAAAGATGGAAGAAGTTGGGAAGTGCTGTGAAGTTTTAGTGCTTTGGAAGTTATGCACAATAATAAGGAATCAATGAATGAGGTTATTATTAAACTAGACAAGGAAATAAAAGAGTCATTTCTAATAGATTTTGACAAGGACAACTTCGAAATTGAACTTGGTTTTTTTGATGACTCATTCTTTCTTGAATTTAAGGGAGTCTTTTCCTCATTTAAAGAGAATCTAATGTCAATTATCTCAACAGTTACTATTCCCGAAATAATGGCCATTGGAAAAGCAAACATAGAAATCTTCAATCGAATTCTCACACAAGAAAGAATTTTATCATTGAAGATTGATGATGAGAATACTTTCGAGGATAAACAAAATATTGAAAAGCAAAAAGAAAGAGGGTTAAGAGCATATCAAAAAGCAAAGGATAGATTCTTTGCTGAACGAAAAGCGGAAGATGGGAAAAATGAGTTCTCTTTAATAACTCTTATATTTCTCAAAGATTTGAGTGATGATATGTCACTTAAAAGCGCATCAAATAATTTAATAAATCAATGTACATTATCAATTTGGACAGCTTTTGAGGTGTTTTGTCGTGATTGCTTTATTATTCTCTTAAACAAGAAAAGTGAATTGGTTGAAAAGCTCTCAGATGTTCCTGAATTAAAGCAAAAATTCAATCTTAAAACTTTACCTGTACAAAAACTTATTGAGTTTAATTATGATCTATCAAATCGCATGGGTGCAGTACTGATTGAGAACTTTGAGTTTAGTAATATTGAGACAATTCGGTCAGTGTACAAATGCATTTTTACTAGCGAAGTTTTAAGAGCCAAACTTGAAATCAATGATTTGTGGTTGCTTTTTAAAAGAAGAAATTTACTGGTTCATAAGAGTGGTGTAGTTGACAAACAATATCTTGAATCTACTTCTGACAATTTGCCATTAAATTCAAAATTGATAATTAAGCCTGAGGAATTTTTAAAATATTTGGAATTAATTGTTGATATCTCAAAAGATATAAAGAAGGAAATAGAAAAATACTGTGCATATCATTTAGCTGAATAGCCGAAATCCCGATCATAAAAAATCCCATTACCCGGTAAGG
>DAITNH010000097.1:11702-16834 GCA_036834745.1 Prolixibacteraceae bacterium | reverse complement strand
ACAACAGGTGCCAGTCCACAGGCCCCAACACAGCGAAGACAGTTGAGTGAAAATTTATTATCCGGGGTAGATTGTCCGACTTCGATGCTTAGCTGGCGTTTAAATTCGGCAAGGACTTGTTCCGAACCCCGCACGTAACAGGCCGTTCCCATACAAATGGAAATCGGGTGTTCGCCCATCGGAATCATGGTAAAAAATGAGTAGAAAGTAACCACTCCATAAACTTTGGCCACTGAGATATTCAGTTCTTTGGCAATCACTTCCTGCACCTCGGCAGGTAAATAGCCGAGTTTACCCTGAGTCTGGTGCAAAACATTGATCAGTTCACTTCCCTCATTCCTGAAATCGGAACAGACTTGCTGAATGATTCCGATTGTTTTTTCTGAAAGTTTTATTCCTGGCATTGCGGTAAAGTTAATTCGTTAATATTAAAAGAATAGTCATTTGCCCCCTTAACTCCTGTCAAAATATTTGGTATGCAACAGATGATGCGCCTTTTCGCTCATTGGAGCTCCCAAAAATTCTTCGTACAGTTTGACGATGTATGGATTTTCGTGCGATTTTCGGAGTGTTTTGTTTCGATCTTCGGAATAAATGGCACGCTGCCGCTTTTTCAGAATTTCGGCATCGCCATGATGGTACGGCTGACCACCACCACCAATGCAACCACCGGGGCACGACATGATTTCGATGGCATGGAACTCACTGTTTCCGGCCTGAATATCTTCGAGCAACTTACGCGCATTTCCCAAACCATGCGCAATTCCGATGTTGATCGGTGTTCCGTTAAAGTCGATGGTTGCCTTCCGTAATCCATCCATTCCGCGCAATTCTTCAAAATCGATACACGGCAAAGGTTTTCCGGTAAAGATTTCGTAGGCCGTGCGCACTGCAGCTTCTATCACTCCGCCAGTTGTGCCGAAAATCACAGCAGCTCCGGTCGATTCGCCCAACGGTGCATCAAATTCTTCATTCGGAAGTGATTTGAATTCGATGTTTCCAAGGTTAATCAAATGAGCCAATTCTCTTGTTGTCAACGCGTAATCAACATCAGGATTGCCATTTACTGAAAACTCAGGACGGCTGCTTTCATATTTTTTAGCCAGACAAGGCATGATGGAAACCACCACCAGATTTTCACGTTTCACCTTAATTTTATCGGCAAAATAAGTTTTGGCAATTGAACCAAACATTTGCTGAGGCGAACGGGCAGTTGAAGGAATGTCTTTTAATTCAGGAAAAGAATGCTCAAAGAATTTGACCCATGCCGGACAACAGGAAGTCAGGATCGGAAGTTTCACATTCTTATCCCCTTCCATGTAGGCAGACAAACGGTTTAACAGTTCGGTTCCTTCTTCCAGAATGGTAAGATCGGCAGCGAAATCGGTATCAAAAACATAGTCGAAACCCAAACGGCGCAAGGCTGCAACCATTTTACCGGTCACCAGCGTTCCGGCAGGCATTCCGAATTCTTCACCCAAAGCGGCACGTACAGCAGGTGCAGTTTGTACGATTACCGTTTTGGTCGGATCGGAAAGTGCACGAATCACAGCGCCGGTTTGGTCAACTTCGGTTAGTGCGCCGGTAGGGCAAACAGCAACACACTGTCCGCAATAGGTGCAAACAGAATGGTCGAGGTTCATTTCAAATGCCGGTGCCACAACAGCATTGAAACCGCGATTGATAGCCGAAAGAACACCGACCGTTTGCACGTCGTTGCACATGGTTTCGCAGCGGCGACACATGATGCATTTATTAATATCGCGGATAATTGCCGGAGAAGTATCTTCGCGGTACATTGACTTTTCGCCCTCGTAATGAATCTGCCGGATTCCAAGGTGATGCGCCATGTCCTGCAATTCGCAATTGCCCGATTTGGCACAAATCAGACAATCAGCCGGATGATCCGATAAAATCAGCTCAACCACGGTGCGACGGGCATTTACCACGCGGATCGTATGGGTACTGATTTCCATTCCTTCGGTAGCTTCAGTGCAGCAGGCGGGTGCCAGATTGCGGCGGCCTTTCACTTCGACCACGCAAACACGGCATCCTCCGGGCTTGTTTTCGATGTTCATATCGTCCAGCTTCATGTAGCAAAGCGTTGGAATGTCAATCCCGATGCTCGAAGCCGCTTTCAGCACGGTGGTTCCTTTGCGGACAACTACCGATTTATGATCTATTGTAAGGTTTATCATTTCCATAAATTAGGCTTTTTAGGCAATTAAAACTGCATCGAACTTACACTTCGCAACACACACACCACATTTGATGCACAACGACTGGTCGATGTAATGGGGGGCACGTTTTTCTCCTGAAATGGCGCCAACCGGGCAATTCCTGAAACAAAGGGTGCAACCGGTACACTTGTCAGCATCAATCGAATAGTGCATCAATGCTTTACATTGGCCAGCCGGACAGGAAGCTGTTGTGACATGCGCCAGGTATTCGTCGTAGAAATGGTCGAGCGTTGAAAGTACCGGATTGGGGGATGTTTGTCCCAGGCCGCAAAGCGATGTGTCTTTAATTACATTACTCAGCAACCTCAGCCGGTCAAGATCTTCCACTTTGCCATTACCATTGGTTATTTTTTCCAGAATTTCGTGCAGTCGTTTGTTGCCAATACGACAGGGAGTGCATTTTCCACACGATTCGTCGAGCGTAAATTCGAGGTAAAATTTGGCAATTGCCACCATACAATCGGTATTATCAAGCACGATCATTCCGCCTGAACCCATCATTGAACCAGAGGCCACCAGATTATCGTAGTCAATCGGTGTGTCCAGAAACGATTTGGTTAGGCAACCTCCGGAAGGTCCTCCGGTTTGAACCGCTTTAAATTCGCGGCCATCTTTTATTCCGCCACCGATATCGTATATAATTTCACGAAGGGTAATTCCCATCGGGACTTCAATCAAACCCACATTGTTGATTTTTCCGGCGAGCGCAAAAACCTTGGTTCCCTTCGATTTTTCAGTTCCGATGGAAGCAAACCATTCTGCCCCTTTGTTGATGATGACCGGAATATTGGCAAAAGTTTCCACATTGTTCACATTGGTTGGCTTGCCATTGTATCCTTTTTCCGCCGGAAAGGGTGGTTTCACGGTCGGTTCGCCACGCTTGCCTTCCATCGAATGGATCAGCGCCGTTTCTTCGCCGCACACAAAAGCTCCCGCTCCGTATCGGATTTCAACATCGAAATTAAATCCGGTTCCCAAAATGTCGTCACCCAGCAAACCATATTCTCTTGCCTGATTGATGGCAATTTTCAGGCGTTCGATAGCCAACGGATATTCAGCCCGAATATAAACCAGCCCTTTGTCGGCGCCAATGCAGTAACCGCAAATGGCCATGGCTTCGAGTACCGAATGCGGATCGCCTTCCAGAATGGAGCGATCCATAAAAGCACCTGGATCGCCTTCATCGGCATTGCAAACCACGTATTTCTGGTCGCTGACTGATTTGCGGGTCAATTGCCATTTCAAGCCCGTCGGAAAACCACCGCCGCCACGACCGCGCAGACCAGAATCTTTAATCATTTCGATCACCTCATCAGGCGTTTTTTCTGAAAGGCAAGTTCCCAGAGCAGCATAACCATCGCGACCAATGTATTCTTCAATGTTTTCAGGATTGATAAAACCGCAGTTGCGTAGAGCAATACGAATCTGTTTTTTGTAAAAATCCATTCCTTTCGAATCGCCTACCAACTCATGCGTTTCGGGATCGCGGTACAGCAACCGTTCCACCTTTCGGCCCTTGATAATGTGTTCATTAACAATTTCGGTCACATCTTCAGGAGTAACCTGGGTGTAGAAAGTGTTATCAGGCAAAATTTTCACGATGGGCCCTTTTTCGCAGAATCCGAAACATCCGGTCAGGACGACCTGAATTTCGTCGGAAAGCCCAAACTCATTGAGGCGGTTTTTGAAATTCGATTTGATCAGTTCGCTTTGTGAAGCCTTGCATCCGGTACCCCCGCATACAAGTATGTGCATATTGTATTCGGCCATAATTGTCCGTTTATTTTAGTTGTTGTCAATTGTTGAATAGGCTACCGGGATAATTCCATCTACCAGTTCATTGAGTTTAATGTGTTTCTCAATGATTTCCTGGGCCTTGTTTTTGTTGACAAAACCATAAACAACAGGCTGTTGTCCCGGAATTATCAATTCGATGGTAGGTTCAGCGTAGCAATATCCCATGCATCCGGTTTGTGTAACAACAGCATCAATCCCCTGATGATCAAGTTCATCAATCAGGAAATTCATTGTTTCTTTTGCGCCGGAAGCAATTCCGCAGGTAGCCATCGAAACTTTGATCTGAACCAATTGCCCGGAGCTGTCGCCTTTTTCTCTTAATTTGATTTTCGACTGAACTTCGGATTGAAGTTTCTTTAAGTCAGCCAGGTTTTTTATTTTGTTCATCGTGAGTTGTTTAGGAATTTTTCATTATTCGCTAAAGGTCAATAGTTTGAAACTAATAATCTCTAAGATTTGTCATCATTCACTTATTTGGATTTGTTCTAAATTCTCCTGAAGCAATTCTTTCAGAAACAACCTGACTTCAGGATTGCTAATCGGAACATTTTCAAGCATTTGCCTGACTTCGCGTGTATCCAGTTTGAATACTCCGGAAGGCGTTTGATGTTTAAAGACATAATTGATTTCTTCGGAAGAGCAAATCATGATTAGGAGAGTGCCAACCAAATCGCCCATTATTGGTCTGTCAAGATGGTTCAGTCCAAATATTGCTGTGACTTTTGTTCCTTTTCCCAACTCCGATTCAATTTTAAAGTTTCCGCCGGTCATCTCTGCATTCTGTTTGAAAAGTGACAAACCCAATCCAACTTTGCGGGTGGTTCGCGAAGTATAAAACGGATCAAAGGCGCGTTTCAGTTGTTCCGGGCTCATGCCAGTTCCATCGTCGGTAATGGTAATAATCAGTTGATTTTCATCGGGATGTTCAGCAATTTCTATCCCAATCAGCGCAGCTTTTGCCCGGATTGAGTTCTGGACAATATCGAGAATATGGAGGGAAAGGTCTTTCATGGGCGGCCTCCCCTAACCCCTCCACAGGAGGGGGATTGAACCCGGTACCCGATTGTATATACGTTAAAATCCATCATCATTTTT
>DAITNH010000097.1:0-11602 GCA_036834745.1 Prolixibacteraceae bacterium | reverse complement strand
CTTATTCAACGCTTTTTAAGCCCCCTCTTTCGGAGGGGGTTTGGGGGAGGCTTTACGGAATCCTCACATTTCGTCCATCCTTCCGCAACAATGCTTTCCTTATTTCGGCAAAAGTGGGTTCTTCCATTTCAAAAATCGTGTAGGTTTTTCCCAAATCATCAGGATAATGGGCATCCGAGAATTTCACTAAAGTGATTTCAGGATTGATATTGAATTCTTCGCGAACGATTTTTTCATTGGCGAACTTCGAAATCTGAAGGGCCTCCACTTTTAATTCAGGGGGAAAAAAACCCAACTGACTATAAAGGCTGTTTCGCGGCCGGTCGATGTGCGCCGGGATAAAAATTCCGGAGAGTTCATGTACTTTCTGTTCCACTTCTTCGACACTTACATCCAATGACGCTCCGAGATAGTTGGCCTGTTCTTCCAGAATATAATCGTCTTCATCGACCACCGCCTGATAGCCAAACAAGGAAGGCTTATTTGGAATGATTGTCAGATGCAGATCCAGAAAGTCCTGAAATTCCTTCAAAGCATCAAAATCTTCAAACAAACCGAGACAGTGAACTTCTTCGCGGGAAGTCATTTCGCATCCGGGAATAACCGTCAAACCCAATCTTTTACCCAGTTTCCAAACCAATTCGCATTGTTTGGTCGAGTTATGATCTGTGATTCCGATGATATCCAATCCCCGTTTGCTGGCAAGCGAAACGATGCGCGCAGGACTCATTTCCAGATCGCCACAAGGCGACAAAACCGTGTGGATATGAAGATCAGTCCTGAACGATTTCATAACTTACTGATTAAATAGTTGATACAGTTTGCCCGCAATATCGAATGTTGACAGGTTAGTTCCCAATACCGGAATATTTTCATCGTCGGAATGCCTAACCGTATTTTCCTGCGGTTCAAGGTCGTTCACCAGAATTACGGCAGCCAAATCCTTCAGCGAAGCGATGGCCATCACATTTTGGTGTACTTGCAAGGTAATCCAAACCTCGCCTTCGCGGGCATTTCCCATTACGTCACTCAGCAGGTCGGAAACATATCCGCCCGAAATTTCGCGATCCAGACCTTTTTTGCCCGAATACACTTTTAAATCAAGTTTTTCAATAATTTCAGAAACCTTCATTTCGTCGTCCTCTTTTGTTACAATCTGCTTTAAATCTATCTGTTCCCCATTTTTTTTGCACATTCAGATGCGCTTTTCCGGCCGTAATCTTTCCCTCGTCTTCCCACATCTGCTGCAGGAAAATGCAATCCGACATCTTAGCCTTACGGTTCACCATGTCTTCGGCAAGGGCATGGCAGTTGGGCGCTCCGCAGGCTCCACAATCGATACCCGGCAAAGAACATACAATTCGTTGTGCCCTGGTCATTTTATCCATCGCTTTCACCCGATCCTTTCCAAAGATGAAAAGCGGTTTCGGGCTAATGGAATCGATGACAAGCTTTTGTTTCAGTTCTTCAATATCAACCCTGATCGTGGATTCGGAAATATCTTTTGCTGAAGGATAGCGCTTTGCCCGTCGTTCAAGCTTTTCAACGGTCAAAAACCTGTTTCCGGTAAGCAAAATGCCACCGGCACAGCTTTGGTCGCAGGCACGAAGTTCCAGAAAATCGACTCCCTTCACCTGATCGTTTTCAAGCCTTTCAAGAAACCGTACTACATTGTGAATTCCGTCGATGGCAATACTTCTGAAACCAAAATGGCGGGACTCTCCGCGTGTCAGGCTCCACAAAATTCCCTCTTCCGAAAGGTTTTGACGCTGTACCGAATTGTCTTCAACTTCAACTTCCGAAATCACTTTCATGACTTCGTTGTACAGATGGTTCATATTAACAATGCCATCCACAATCGACTCGCGCTCGCCTACCGGACTTTTTACCGAAGCAATTTTGGCGATACAGGGAGTTGCATAAAAAAGGCCGATTTCATCCCGTTGGGCTCCTTCGAGCAGCAAGCGTTCAATTGCAAAATGTGCAGCAAGATCGTGCGGGGCTTTCCGGAGAATAAGATTTTCGGCGAGCGAAGGATACCGCCCCTGAATAAGCCGGACGATGGCCGGACAATAGGTGGAAATTGCTGGTTTGGGATTTTCTTCGCTCCTGAGATATTCGTTAACTGAATCTATCAGTAGTTGTATTGGTTGTTCGACCTCGAAAACATGGGTAAACCCAACTTTTTTCAAGCCGCTGTATATCTGTGTTTCGTTGTATTTCTCCGGAAACTGACCGATCATGATTGATGGGAACAAAATCACGCGGTATTTGAAAGCTTTAATTTTTGCCAGATCGTCCTGCTCCACATAAAATGCATGGGTCGGACAGGAACGATGGCACTGGCCGCAGTCAACGCAACGTTCGTGGTCGATAACAGCCAACCCGTCTATCACCCGAATGGCTTCGGTAGGACATGCCTTCATGCAATGCGTGCACCCGATGCATTTGGCAGCATCTACTTTTAACGCGTGATAATTGGGTAATCCGCTCATGAGAAATAATTTACCATTTTAACCTTTGTTCCTTTTCCCACTTCCGATTCAATCTGTAATTCGTCCGTATTTTTTTTCATGTTGGGCAATCCCATTCCAGCGCCAAAACCCATTTCGCGAACCTCCTTGCTTGCAGTTGAAAACCCGGCCTGCATGGCCAACTCAATGTCTGCAATACCCGGTCCTTCATCGGTCACCCAAATCGTGATTTTATTCTCTTCAATTTCAACCGAAACAGTTCCCTTCCAGGCATGTGCCACCACATTCACTTCGGCTTCATATAGCGCAATCACAATATTCTTAATGGTTTTTCCATCAATATCCAATTGCTTCAATACCTTTTTAACCTCGCTCGACGGATGCCCGGCATGTGTAAAATCGCCTCCTTGTATGGTGAAAAGTAGTTTCACAATAGCCTCCCCCAAACCCCCTCCACAAGAGGGGGCTTAAAATCGCGCTGATGAAAGAGACTCTGATTTCTCATACTTTGATTCTATTTTATAAAGTGAAAATAGTAAATTGAAAATAGTCTAATTGTAAATTAATAGATCGGTTTTAGTCCGGCCTGAAATAAAAGGCCACTCGATTTAAAAAGTGAATAGGGTGATTCGAGGATGCACATTCCATTTTCGCGGGCCAGATCGAGCATTGGTTGATTGGCCTTTTTGTTGCGAACAAATACGATGGCGCGGATATCGGCCATTTCGGCTGTGCGGATAGCCTGAAGGTTGACCATGCCAGTCAGAAGAACCAGATTATCAGTATCAAGGGTAAGCACATCGCTCATCAGGTCGGAACTGTATCCCATTTCCACCTCTTCGTCGAGTTTATCGGTTCCGCATGATATTGTTGCATTTAAAACAGCGGCGATATCTTTCAGTTTCATTGTGATTTTTAAATGGGTTTGCGGCAAATTTCAGAAAAAATTACCGAATACCTGTGATCAAAATCAGGATTAAGGCTTATTTAAAATGGTTATAGAGAAGGAATTTGAAGGAGTCCGAAATCGAACTTCAGCTATAATTGTTGTGATTTCAGAAATTGTAAAATAAAATTGAATATTCAGGATTAGATTTGTAATTTAAGTTCGAAATTCACACACTATGATTTACGAAGAAAAATCTTTTAATCAGGGATTCATCGACGATCCTGAATTGCATCAGAAAATTATTGATGCATTGCCCATTCCGATATTTTACCGCGATTTGAATGGCATTTACAAAGCCTGCAACCTGGCCCAGGAAAAACTGTTGGGTTTGCCTAAATCTCAAATAATCGGGAAAACGGTTTTCGATATTCAACCGTTCGAGATCGCTGAAATCTATGCAAAACGCGATCAGGAACTTTTCGATAGTCCCGGAGATCAGAATTATGAAGCGAAATTCCGTGATGCTTCCGGTGTGGTGCACGATGTGGTTTTCAGCAAAGCGGTTATTCGTAATAACCAGGGAGAAATTTCCGGAATTGTGGGGTCAATTTTCGACATAACCGAACGCAAAAAAGCAGAGCGAAAACTTGAAAAAGCCCGCGAAGCTACCGTGATCGCTTCGGCCATGATGCACAAAATCAGGGCAGGAATTATTATTGTTGACAGTGAATTAAAAGTGATTGATTCGAATGAAGCATTTGCAAAACTTTTCGGGCCTGAAATTGAAGAACTTTATGAAACAATTCCCGGATTGCATGGTGCTGACCTGAAAGAACTGGTTCCGGATGTTATCTTCAAAATGTTTTCCTCAGCCATGATTTCAGGAGAAAATATGATCGAACGCGACCTGAAAATCCAGAATAAACTTTTACACGTTTCGGTGATCACTATTTATAAACACCGGGTAGTTGGAGCATTACTGCGCGATATGTCGGCTCCGTCGCTTGTACGCGAAGAAATTATCAGCCGTGCACAACGGGTGAACAGGCAAAATCTGGAAACCGTTCAGAAAATCGCATTCCTACTTGGCGACAATGCTTCCCTGACCGAGGAATTGCTTAATTCAATCATCGAATCGTACCAATACGGAGAGGATGAGTAATGAATATCACATAGAAGTTGACCTGCATCAGCTCAACCACCACGGGCAGGTTGTTTGCGGCGATGTTTTTCATTCAAGACTAATCAGTGCCGAAGGGCGAACGATTCTGGTGCTTTCGGATGGAATTGGTCATGGTGTAAAAGCCAATGTGCTGGCTACGCTCACCGCATCCATGGCATTGAACTACGCTTCCTTTCATACAAAACCTGAAGTTGCCGCCAATATTTTCATGCGTGCACTGCCGAAAAGCAGGGACGGCAAAGAAAGTTATGCCACTTTTACAATCATCGAGATTGAGGATGCCGGACAGGTGCGGATTATCAACTATGACAATCCGCGCTCGGTAATTTTCAGGCGTGGACAGGTTTTCAATCCAAAAGAATTTCAGATTCCGATCAGGGGAGAGGAAAATGCGGGCAAAATACTTCGCATTAGAGAGTTTTCGCCCATACTCGAAGACCGGATTATATTTATGACCGATGGTATTGTTCAGTCAGGACTGGGAAGTAAGCGTTACCCTTCTGGTTGGGAACTCGATAACATTGCAAAATTTGCGGAAAACCAGATCGCCCGTGAAAATGAGATTTCGGCAACCAAACTGGCCAGAAAAATCCTGAACCAGGCTTCGATGAACGATGGTTTCGAAATGCGGGACGATGCAAGTTGCGGAGTTGTTTATTTCAGGCAGCCCCGCCAGTTTATGCTGATTACCGGACCACCATTTTATAAAATTAAGGATGCCGAATTTGTAAAGAAAATTCAGGAATTTCCGGGAAAGAAAATCATTTGCGGCGGAACGACTGCCGAAATTATTGCCCGCGAACTGGATCTTGAAATTGATATTCAGCACCGCTTTTCAGAGAAAACATTGCCCCCGGCAGCCAAAATGGAAGGATTCGAAATCGTTACCGAAGGGATTCTGACTTTGGGGCGAGTGGAGGAAATTCTTGAAAGTTACACCACCGACATGCGACTGGAAGATAGTCCACCGGAAGAAGTTGTTAAACTCTTAACACAGCACGACGACATTCATATTATCGTTGGAACCCGCATCAACTGGGCGCACCAGGATCCTGACCAGCCCGTTGAACTTGAAATCCGCAAGTCAGTTGTCAGGCGTATCGTTCGTTTGCTCGAAACCCGCTTTTTCAAAAAAGTGACAGTGGAATTGGTGTAGTGCAATTACAAATTACTTAAAAGCCTAACTTTCGAACTTTCCCTTTTCGCAAAGTAATCCAACTTTTAAAGTGAAATTTTTCGCGAAAATCAATAATTATATTATTTTTATACCATATTGTAACTTCTACAATAAACACAAACCTTAAACCTATTCACAATGAAACCAACATTTCTCATTTCTTTCATCTTTTTCCTGCTTGGCTACTTAATTGCAACAGGTCAAACGCATAGTGTACAATTGAATTCACTGGGATTTCTGCCCCAGCAATCTAAAAAAGCGTCCATTGTCGGCGAAACCAAATCGTTTGTAATCAAAAAGGTTTCCGATCAGTCGGTCGTATTCAAAGGCGAGGTTTCAAAGCCTGTTTTCCAGAAAGACGTAAACCAAAATGTTGCGGTAGCCGATTTCTCTTCCGTGACCAAGAATGGCAAATATTTCCTCGAAACTGCTGAAGGAACCAAATCAACCGAGTTCGAGATTTCGCCCCAAGTCTACAATCAGGCCTTTTACACCAGTATGCGCGGGTTTTATTTGTGGCGTTGCGGCACCGCAGTTTCAGGAACACACAACGGCCATCATTTTGCCAACGAAGCCTGTCACCTGGAAGATGGTTACGAAGATTATCAGGGCAAACCGGGCGTGCGTCGCGATGGAACCGGTGGCTGGCACGATGCAGGCGACTACGGAAAATATGTGGTAAACGCCGGAGTAACAGTGGGAATAATGTTTATGGCATGGGATCAGTTTCAGGATAACTTGAAAAAGATTTCGCTCGACTTGCCCGAAACAGCCAAAGGTTATCCAGATTTTCTGAAAGAATTGAAATGGGAAACCGATTGGTTGCTAACCATGCAGTATACCGACGGGTCAGGAAAAGTGGCCCATAAATTAACCGCGAAGAATTTCGAACCATTTTGCAAGCCGGTAGATGACAAGCAAAAAAGATATTTCACAGAATGGAGTTCGGCAGCCGTTGCCGATTTTGTGGCCATGATGGCACAGGCAGCCCGCTATTTCGAACCATACGACAAAGCATATTCGCAAAAATGCCTTGCAGCCGCAAAGTTGAGCTACAAATTCCTGAAAGAAAATCCCGACAACAAAAATTTTGTGCAGGGCGAATTCAAAACCGGAGGCTACCAAACCTCTGACCCCGACGACCGCCTTTGGGCAGCTGTAGAAATGTGGGAAACCACAGGCGATGCTTCTTTCCTGAAAGACTTCGAAGAACAGGCTACAAAAATGAATTTCAAAATTGACGAAGATTGGGACTGGGGCGATGTTTCGAATTTGGGAATGTTTCAATATGCCCTTTCCAAAAAATCAGGAAAGAATCCTGAAGTTTTGAAAGCCATTCAGAAAAACATTGTGGAAGGTGCAAACTCAATCGTCAAAAATGCGAATTCCGATGTTTACGGTCGTCCGTTGGTAAGGTATTATTGGGGCTGCAACGGAACCATTGCCCGTCAGGTACTTAACCTTCAGGTTGCCAACAAAATTTCTCCTGATAAATCGTATATTCAGGCTTCGCAGGATGCAATTGCCCATCTTTTTGGACGTAATTACTACAGCCGCTCTTATGTAACCGGATTGGGAATTAACCCTGCAATGAATCCTCACGACCGACGTTCAGGATCGGACAATGAAGTCGAGCCATGGCCGGGATACATTGTTGGCGGCGGGCATTCGGCAACCGGCTGGAAAGACGAAGAAGGAGATTACCGGACCAACGAAATCGCCATCAACTGGCAGGGAGCGCTGGTTTATGCACTGGCTGGATTTGTTGAAAAGTAAGAAAAGAAGCTATGATTTCAACAAAGAAAACATTCTTTATTATGGCAGTACTGTTGCTCACAATCTCATCAGTAATGGCAGGTGAGCCATACAAAAATTTTAAAGTGGCTGTTTATTCCCGGGCCTACGAAACCGTTAAAATGGGTGATCTAAGTTACATTGAACCCATTTGGGACGAAGTTACGCGACAGGTACATGTAGATAAAATTTACCTTGAAACCCACCGCGATTTGTTGATTGTGGATGAAGCAACTTTACTGAAAGCAAAAAAATTCTTCGAAGACCGCGGAGTCAAAACTGCCGGAGGAATCACACTGACTGTGAATGAAAGCAACAACTTCGAAACATTTTGCTACACCAATCCGGAGCATCGAAAAAAAGTCAAAGAAATTGTCGAGTTCACTGCCAAACATTTTGACGAACTGATTCTGGACGATTTCTTTTTTACCAGTTGCAAATGCGACCTATGCATCAAAGAAAAAGGCACGAAAAGCTGGACCGATTACCGGCTTGGCCTCATGACGCAGGCTGCCCGGGAACTGGTGATTGATGCTGCAAAAAAGGTGAATCCGAAAATCAAAGTGGTGATCAAATATCCGAACTGGTACGATCATTTTCAGGGTTGCGGTTTTAACCTTGAAACCGAGCCCAAAATGTTCGACGGTTTGTACGCAGGCACTGAAACCCGCGATCCATCAAGCAATCAGCATCTTCAACCCTATCTGGGATATTTGATCTTCAGGTATTTTGACAACCTCAAGCCGGGTAAAAACGGCGGTGGCTGGGTCGATCCGGGTGGCTTGACTTATATGGACCGCTATGCCGAACAACTGTGGCTGACCATGTTTGCAAAAGCTCCGGAAATTACCCTTTTCGACATCCGGCAATTGCAACGACCGCTTTTGAAAACCGATCGTGCAGCATGGCAAAGTATCGAAAATTGTAGTTTCAACTACGATGAAATGATGAAGCCGGTAGTAGATAAAAACGGGAAAATGGTTCAGCCAACTACCATCGCACGTGCAGCTGGCTATACCTTCGAAACCATCGACCGTTTTTTGGGGCAACTCGGAAATCCGGTGGGTGTGAAAAGCTACAAGCCATTTCATTCAACAGGCGAAGAATTCCTTCAGAATTACATGGGAATGATTGGAGTTCCGATGGACATTGTTTCAGAATTTCCGGAGAACGAACCGATTGTTTTCCTAACCGAACAGGCCAAATTCGATCCTGAGATTGTTGCCAAAATTAAGAAGCAATTGCAGTCGGGTAAAGATGTGATGGTTACTTCAGGATTCCTAAACGCCATGCAGGACAAAGGATTGGGCGATATTGCCGAACTTCGGTTGACCGGACAAAAAGCCTCCGTGAAGGAATTTGCTGCATCGTGGGGTCCACATTCATTTATTGAACAGAAAATCATCATCCCGCAAATCAGGTACAACACCAACGACTCATGGGAAGTGGTTTCGGCATTCGATAAAACAAACGGCTGGCCGATCATCCATCGGGCTGATTATTCCAAAGGGAAACTATATGTGCTGGCTATTCCGGACAATGTGATTGATTTGTATCACTTTCCGGTTGATGTTCTTTCCGGAATAAAAGAAATACTGACACCGAACATGCCCGCGCTGCTGGAAGCTCCGGGTTACACCAGCCTTTTTGTTTACGATAACAACACTGTGATCGTTGAATCGTTTGCAGACGAAACACGGCAGGTAAAACTTCGTTTGGGGGATGGATTTTCGAAGGCTAAAAATCTGGTTTCAGGCGAAAATATTTTAGGAGAAAAAAAGGAATATCCGCAAAGACGCAAGCCAACGATTATAAAATCAGTACTCAATCTGGAACTGAAACCTCATTCTTACATGGTATTGCAGCTCGAAAAATAGGGCAAACATTTAAAATTAAAGCCTATCTATGAATAAAAAATATCATTTTATCGCTTTGTTTTTTGGCATTATCGCATTGGGATTCGTAGTGATGGGATCGTGCCAGACAAATAAAAATAAAAATACTTATCAGGGAAAACCTTACAGTGACTCAGGAACCTACCAGCTTGGGATCATGTACACTTCGAATCAAAACGGAAAAATTGCTGTTTCGGTTAACGACCAGGATGCAACTGGCCCTTTGTTAATACCTTCAACTTTTGTTGCCGAAGACAGTGTCGCCTGGAGACAATGGCACCACTGGAACTACATCGATTCTATTTCGCAGGTTGACCTGAAAGAAGGATTGCAAACCCTTACCATTCATACTGTTGAAATTGGGCAGATGAATTACGACTACATCGATTTTAAATGGATAAAATAACAACTAAAACAAAAAAAATGATTTCAGAAGAAAGATTTCAAAAATTTCCAGAATGGATAAAGAGAACGCTGATTTTCCTTCGGAAAGTTAAAGTTCCGGCTAAAATAGTTTACCTTCTTGTTTCTGTAATGGCAACAATTTGGTTCCTGATCCGGGTGATACCAAAACCAACAAGAGCTACTTATCCCTGCATGCAGGTTGTAGCTCCGGTGATGTCAAGTTTTGTAATATGGATACTGACACTGACAGGTGCGGCTTTTGCATTCAAAAAAGCAAAACATAAATTATTCGAGGCCAGATACCTTGCTGCAACTCTGTTTCTAATTCTTGGGATAGTTGCAGCCGGTATTTTTTCGGCTCAATCGCCAAAGAAAGCCATGGCCGACAATCTCGAAATCTGGTACAAACCCAATGTTCCGCTTGGTGTAGCCAAGGGCATGAATCCGGGAAGGGTGGTTTGGGGCCACAACCCAAAAATTGCATCGTGGGACGGGAAAACCGGTTTCTGGTGGGAAGATCAGTACAACAACAAGCCCGAAACCGATCAGCTTTTGGCGCAAACGCTGTTTGGCCTGACCAATACAAAAAATGAAAAAAAATCATGGGATGTTTTGTTCCGCTATTTCAACAAAACAAAGCGCAATGTTGATGCCGGTTATCAGGCAGGACAAAAGGTGGCCATTAAAGTTAATCTGAACAACACGTATTCGCTTGAAAGCAACAATGAAATTAATGCCAATCCGCATTTGATTGTGTCTCTTTTGAAAAGCCTGGTGAATGAAGGCGGTATTCCGCAGAAAAATATAACCGTTGCAGATCCAAGCCGTTTCATTACCAATAATGTATATGAAACGTGCCACACTTCTTTTCCTGATGTACATTACGTTGATCACAACGGTGGCGAAGGACGCGAAAAAGCAACTTTTGTTGAAAATGGCATGCCGTACTCGGTCGATAATGGGAAAGTAGCCACTGGATTGGCCACTTGTTTCGTTGAAGCGGACTATGTGATTAACATGGCATTGATGAAAGGTCACGTTAGCCAGGGAGTAACGCTTTGCGCAAAAAATTTTTTCGGCTGCACCAGCATCGAAGACGACTGGCGTAAAAATGCGCATTCGAGCGGATTTAGCCAAAACAAGCAGGGCAAGCATACTTATTCTGTTTATCCTGATTATATTGGGCACAAAGACCTTGGCGGGAAAACCATGCTGTTTTTAATCGATGGCATTTACAGCAATAAATTTGTCGATCGGGTACCAGCCTTCAGATGGGCACTCGCCCCTTTTAACGGCAATTGGCCAAATAGTTTATTCGCCTCGCAGGATGGAGTTGCCATCGATTCGGTAGTGCTCGATTTTATTCTGGCAGAATGGCCGGATGCACCGGATATGATGTACAGCGATTATTCGGTCACAGAAAGCGCGTTGGCACAGAATCCACCATCAGGAACGGTTTACGATCCGGAAAGGGACGGCACCAGCCTGGCCAGTCTGGGCGTTACAGAGCACTGGAATAACCCGACAGATAAGAAGTACAGCCGCAACCTAAAAAAAGATGAGGGAATCGAACTGGTCTATACTTTGGTTAAAAACAAATAAGATCAATCAGCCACTTCATTGAAAATGTCCATTCAGATTAAAAAACTAACCAATGATCAATAAGATATAAAAACAGAAAGGCAGAATTCAAAGTTGAATTCTGCCTTTCTGTTTTATAAGATTACACCTATACCATCGGGTATTTCTTGAATATTTCTTCTGATTTGGCCAGAATATCAACAT
>DAITNH010000096.1:0-17381 GCA_036834745.1 Prolixibacteraceae bacterium | reverse complement strand
GAAGTGCCTTGTAGGTTCTTTCCTGAGTAAAATCACGGATCAGCAGTTCGTACACCGAAAGTTTGCTGGCCTCAGGGATCGTGTAGGTTGGAGTGCTCCAGACGTAAGGAGTTTGTGCGGTTTGCAGCACAGATGCCCTGTCGGATGCTTTTCCTTCAGGATAGGGCAACATGTTTGGGTAAACTGTGGATGAAATGTATTTATCGTCGTACGGATCAGAAACTTTGTCGGTATATGGATCTGCTATTTTGATTTTGCCATCAATCAGGTATTGAAAGATGTATTCTTTTTTCGGAACCAGGTTTTCAATATTAAGCCAGAAATAATTTCCGTCTTTTTTCATCTGGTAACTGTTATCGAGCGCCCAGTTGTTGAAATCGCCGGTAACAAAAATGTGGCTCTTGGCTGGTGCATAAACCATTAATGTGGCCGACTGATCGTCGGTATAATTGATTCCGGCTTGCAGTCCGGCAGGTCTGTTTTCAATAGGAGTTGTTTCGCGTATAAATACCAAAACAGAGTCAAGTTTTACTGTAGTATTTTGGGTGGCTTTCACTTTAAGCCAGTAATTCCCGGCATTGGGAATGGTCACGTTTTGGGTAATCAATGTTCCGGTTTGGGAACCGATTTCCTGATTGTTCAGGAATAATTTCAGGTCGGCAGCACTGGTGGTTGAGGCGATGAAAGTAAATGATTCATTCTTTTCAAAAATGTTGGTTCTGCCAGGCGAAGTAATGTTGACATTTAAGCCTTCAGCAAAAACATCAATCAAAATATCATTGGTTTGTTTGGTCCCATCGACTGAACGAAATACAAGAGCGATTTTTTTAACTTTTTCAGCTGGTAATACTGAGTAATATGTTCTGATATCGGGAACTATTGACAACTCGTAAATACCGTTTCCTTTGTTTGTCAGTTTAGGCTGTTGGGTATTATTCGCCCATGAGCCGATTACATGTTGCCATTGGGTATTTCCTTCAACAATTACGCCGGTATGCGCATACAAATCAGATGTGTAAAACCCAAGCCTCGTTTCTTTAGATGAATCGAAAGTGATGGTTACCGCACTGGTTTCGATGGGCAATGCAGGGCTGGTGGTAACTTGAGCAAAGATATGAAACGGAAGGATGACGGTTAAAATAATAATGCAAATGCGGATCATGGCGATAGTCTTTTGGGTTAAATTTTTAAAATACCCTGTCAGGTATTCAAATTCCTGACAGGGTAAATATGTCTCCTAGCAGCTTTTGATGGCTACATAAAAGTATGCTTATTGAATTACTCCATTACCAGACTTGAAATTCAAACTTATTGTATGAGATCCGGCAGTGACAGGAACACGGGTTTGGTCTCCTTCGGTACCACGGAACGCAATCTTTCCGCTCAGGATGATGAATTCAGATTGCCACCAATCGGTAAACCATGGGTGCCATGCGTACATTCTCAGTTCGTCAGCAGCCAGTGTTTTTGTAATTGCAACAACACTGTTTGCATTGTCAACAGTGAATAAACCTGCTGAATTTCCGGTATCCCACGAACCAATGGTATTTCCCATCAAATAAACTTTTGGATCGGCGATAGCTATTTTATTGGTAGTTAAATCAACAACAACCATATAATATCCGGCAGTTCCGGGAACAGGGATATTGTCACCGCCTTTGGCATAAATTCCACCTGTAGCATCTCCTGTTTTTCCAAAATCGCCTTTCCACTCTTTTTGAGGAGCGAATTTAAAACCACCGGAAGCTTCCATCCAAGCTATTTTCCAGAATAAATTAGGATGACTATTTACCGGGATCATTGGAAGATTAACATTTGCCCAATCCCAGCCACCAACACCGTCACCAATCATGAACAATGCTGAAGGGAAAGCAGTCTCAACTTTGTAAGTCATGGTGCTCAAATCAACAGTTACCTTGTATTTTCCGGCAGTTGCTGGAGTCGTAATTGCATCAGGATCTGAACCGCCACCAAGATTAACACCTAAAGTGCCTAAAGCAGCTCCGGTTGCCTGACCCCATTGTGGCTGCCAATTACCTAAGCTAAGTATGAATTTCATGCTTTTAGCAGCTGATAAATCCAACATACCAACATAAATACCAGGAGTAGCTGTTTGATCGATTTTTACAGCCTGGGTATTATCCCAGCCAGCAGCAGTTCCGTCACCCAATGCATAAATTGCAGGAGGGAAAGTCATAAATTGAACATCAGGACCATACCCAACGCCGGCAGAATTTATGGCGTAAGCACGAACGTGATACAAGGTAGCAACGCTTAAATTAGCCAGAGTACTTGTAAATACTCCCTTACCAGTTCCATCACTTGTTTTGTTATCATTGATGGTTGGATTTGCGCTGGTACTCCAGCATACACCTCTTGCAGTAATTGCATCACCACCGTCAATGGTGATGTCACCTCCGGAAGTTGCACCTGCAGCTGATACATTGGTAATAGCAGTAGTTGAAACTGTTGGAACAGCAATTAGTGTTGTGAAAGAAACTTCAGGACCATAAGATGTTCCAACTTTATTGGTAGCATAGGCTCTGACATAATAAGTGGTTTTTCCCAGCAAATTAGTCAAGCTGCTTGTAAATGCCCCATTTCCTTTATCATCAGAAGTTTTACTGTCAGCAGTTGTCGGATTGTGATTTGTACTCCAGCAAACCCCTCTTGCAGTTACAGCTTCGCCACCATTGTCGGTAATATTGCCACCGCCGGTAGCAGTGGTTCCTGTAATTGCAGTAATTGCAGCAGTGGTCAACTTTGGAACAACGGGTGCAGTGGAAAAAGTTACCTCTTCACCGTAAATTGTGCCATTGGCGCCGGTAGCATAAGCACGGGCGTAATATTTAGTTGCATATTTAAGTCCACCAACTTTCACACTGAAAGTCGCCGATGTGCTTTGTCCACTAAAAATCACTTTGGTATTTGCAATTGTAGGGGCTGGTTCGGTATTATAGCAAACACCTTTTTCGGTAAAACCATCGCCTGCAGCAACTACAAAACCTACAATTGTTGCGGAGTCAGATTTAATATTTAGTGATTGCGTTGTAGCAAGCTTTGGATCTAATCTGACCTCTGAACCTTCATCAGTACATGCGGCAAAAAGGATTGTCGCAGTAACAAGGACGGCCAATATTTTATATAAGTTTTTACTTTTCATGAGATATTATTTTAGAAATTTAAGGAGCTGGAGTAAAAACAACCTTCATTGGAGTTGTTTCCAGATAAAGTTTGATATTATACTTTCCCGGGGCAATGTCCTTTATGTCCTGGCTATCTGTATTAGGCCTTGTATTGGCTTGATATAAATTAGTTAAACTTGGGGCAGCAGGATCATAGGCAACATTTACAGCGGCCCAACTGTTATGGGTGCGGAATTTTATACCTCCGGCAGTAACAGTTTTGGTTATATTCCAGGTACGATCGGTGAAATTAAATACCATTTTAGTGTCATCACTCCAGCCACCAACTGCATCACCAATAATTCCAATTGTAACATCGGCAATGGTCAGTTTCATTTTACCAGTGTTAATATCAGCGGTAAAATTATAAGCTCCGGCTTCAAGTGCAATGGCTGGTCCGTTTTCAGTTAAAGTGGCTGTTACTTCGCCAGCTACCAGAACTCCGCCATATTTTTTACCATCATCAATATTGGTTAACTGGAATGGGGTTCCATCGGTATAAATCCAGCCGGTATAAACTTTATTGTCGGCAGCAGAAACTACGGTTTGCAATTTTCCGCCAACGGTTAAAGCCAGAGCAGGAGGTCCATAAGTTTTTACATCAATCGTTTTGATGGCAGAATTATAGACATACGACCCGGTACCATTGCTTAGAGTCAGGACTGATCTAATCCGAAAATCAAGAGAAGAAACCTGGTCGGCTGGAAATTTTGTAAGTAATTTCCCGTCAAGATCGCCTACTGTAATTTTCATCGAAAGATCTTGCTTATCACTTAATATCACGATAGCATCCTTAAAATTATTCCCTTTTGCACATACTTCAAGGAAATAGGTTACGGAAGCCTGGAAACCTGGTTCAAGAGGAGTACCAACAAATTCAAGAACATTTGTTCCATTGGCTCTTTTAAGGGTCAAATCAGGCGTAGTGACAATAGTTGGTACAATTGGGTCGGCCGACAAAACTGCTTTTGTTTCGTCCTTCTCGCAAGAAAACAAAAGTCCGATCAACCCAATGAAAGTTAGATATAGAAATATTTTTTTATTCATTGTTTTAAAATTTAGTAGATTAATTATAACCAGGATTTTGCTTTAACGATGGATTTGCACCTAAGTCGTTCGATGGGATCGGGTAAAGGTCACGGTGGCTTTCGGTAGCTTTTCCTTCTGCAACGTTGCCTTTCCATGGCCATAAGTAGCTTGCGCTTGTAAACTTGCCATATCTGACAAGGTCAGTTCTGCGATGTCCTTCCCAATAAAGTTCGCGGGCACGCTCATCAAGAATAAAATCCAATGTCAGCTGGGCGGCTGTAACGTTTCCGGTTGCGTTGCCATAAGCTCTCTGACGCAAAGCATTTACATATCCTAAAGCTGTAGTTGTATTGCCAGAAGTTCCACCTCTGAGCACAGCTTCAGCATACATCAGATATACATCAGCAAGTCTGAAAACCGGGTAATCTGTATCTACAAAATCGGGATGTGCATGAGGTGCAGCTGCTCCTGTTGAGGTAAGATTTGAGTATTTTGTAATGGCCCATCCATCGGTAAACTGTCCGATATCATTGATTTCGAGTTTTTGTCCGGCTGACCAGAACATTGCTCTTTTATCGGTGGCACCGGTATTATCAGAAAATTTGCTGACCAGTGCTTTTGTGGTACGAATTCCACCCCAGCCGCCGCCAACACCGAAGGCTGCAGGCGACATGCTTCCTCCAATCTGGGCATGAATCAGATAAGTCATACCTCCGTATGTTTGGGTATGTTGACCATCAGAAGTGATAGGGAAAATAATTTCGGGGCTCAAATTGTTGTCGGCCGTAAAATTATTGGCGTATTTCGTTGCCAGGGTGTAATTTGAGGCAATTACTTTATTGGTATAAATTACACAGTCAGCATTTCTGTCTGTTCCGACATACACTTTTGCATTCAAATAAAGTTTGGCCAAAAGTGTCCATGCTGCAGCCTGATCGGCTCTGGCATATTCGAATTTTGGAGCGCCCAATTCATTCTCAATTGCCTTCAGCTCGCTTTCAAGGTAAGTAAATAATTCCGCGCGGGTTGTTTGTTTTGGGAAGAATGCTCCGGGAGCATCTGCTTCGGTAACAAATGGAGGATTTCCAAACAAATCGATGGCGTGATAATAAGCCAGTGCACGAAGAAATCTTGCTTCAGCATGATATTTCTTAATATCGGCTTCAGCATTCTCTGCAGTTGCCCTGATGTATTCGTTGCTAAGCGCTACTGTGTACATGATTCGGGAATAAACGGCTGCGATGAAAACATCGTTGGGAGCCCAGGTTTGCCAGTGAAAGTCTTTGATGGAAGCATCATTCCAGGCCATCACTGCTTCATCAGTCGATAATTCCTGCGCATTCCAATATTGACGGAGGTAATTTCCAAAACCTTCGTCTATCCCGGCGATATCGGGTTGTCCGGAGGGGCCTTGCTGGCCGCTTACCGCAAATGTGGCATACAATTTTGCCAATCCTTCTTTGTAGTCAGCAGCAGTAGTATAAACCGTAAGTGAAGTTATGATGTTAGGATCTTTTGGAGTAACATCCAGATCTTTGACACATGAGGTAAACATCAGTGCAGCAAAGATTACAGCCAATGATTTTATTTTATTATTTTTCATGTCGTATTCTTAATAAAAGTTAGAATGTAAGATTTACGCCAAGTACAAATACTCTCGGACGGGGGTAAAAATTATTATCAATACCGCCATCAACCTCAGGATCGAGTCCATTATATTTAGTGATGGTAAAGACATTTTGTACAGTAAAGCTCAATCGTGCCTTCAGGAATTTTTCAAAATTGTATCCGGCACTCATGTTGTCCATTTTAAAGAAAGAGGCATTCTCGATGTAGAAATCAGAGAAGTACTGTGTGTTTGTAAACTTCGCGTTTTCAGATTGTCTGGGAATATTGTTAAAGAATCCTGACTGATTGTAAACGGTTGAGTATAGCGCACCTGAAGCAACGTTGTTATAAACATAGTTGCCAATGTTTGCCCTACCCGAAAATGAGAAGTCAAACTGTTTGTATGCAACCCGTGAATTAATTCCCAATGTAACATCAGGAGCAGGTTTTTTATAATGGTATTTGTTCAGGTTATTGCTGGTAATTGTACCTCCATTGCCGGTGCGGTCAACATAAAGTCCTTCGATTGGCATACCGTCAGAACCATAAACTTGCTGGAATACAAAAAATGAACTTGCCGGATATCCGACACGTTGATTCTGGATAAAGTTTCCAACTCCTCCACCGATCAGTCCAACATCAACTCCCGGATAATTTGGGTCGTCAGTTTTGGTCAGCTTGGTGATTTTGTTTTCGTTGTAGGCTGCATTAAAGCCAATATTCCAGCTCCAATCTTTGGTACTTACAGCTTGTGCATTCAATGTAAGTTCTACCCCTTTGTTTACAAGATTTCCAACATTGGTGGTCAGGAAGTTAGAAAAGTTGCTCCCTGCAGCAATCGGAATAAAGTTCAACAAATCTTTCGTATCGCGTTGATATACATCGATTGAACCGGTAATCCGATCTTTCATAAAACCAAAGTCTAAACCGATATTGTAAGTGGTGGTTTCTTCCCATTTAATGTTGGCGTCATATGGATTAGGACGCAAAGTATTGTAGAAGGTGTTTCCAAACTGGTACTGAGCAGTTGCTGTACTTCCGCGGTAAACCGGAAGATAAGGATAATCGTTACCAATATCCTGCTGACCAGTGATACCCCAGCCCAATCTTAATTTTAGATCGGATACTGCAGTTACATTTTTCAGGAAAGCTTCTTCATTCATTTTCCAGGCAAATGCTGCTGCAGGGAAAAGGCCCCATCTGTTATCTTCGGCAAAACGGGAAGATCCGTCATCACGTAAGGTAAATGTAAATAAGTAACGGTCCATAATGGTATAGTTCAAACGTCCGAAGAACGAGACCAAATAGTTCTCATTGATGAATTTTGAACTGTCAGATACTTGTGTGCCATCGCCGTTTCTAACAAAGGATGAACCATCTTTATAGAAATGTTGCCATGAGTAACCTGCCGTTGCATCAATCTTACCTTTAATTGATTCGATTTCTTTCACATAGTTGAGGTAGAAATCCAGAAGTTGGGTTTTACCAGCTTGTTCGTAGTCATTTTGGCGACCAATTCCATTTCTGTAAGTAAATGCAGCATCATTGGTGGCGTTGTTGTGACCTGATGTTGTGAAATAGTCATATCCGAGATTCATATTGGCCCGTAATTCAGGTAGAAAATGAAATTTGTAATCAAATTGTACATTTCCCAAGCTTCTCTGAACGGTTGATTTGTTATCTGTTTGATTTAATAAAGCAACCGGATTGGATACACCAATTGGGTTTGGACTACCATTTGGGTCCATTGAGCCATCAGGCAAAACATCTGAAAGATTTATCCAGGTATAATATCCTCCGAATTTGGTATTTCCATTCATCACCGGATGCGTTGGATCAAAAAATACAGCAGAACCAACTGCTCCCTGGTCTCCGAAATTTTGTTTGGTGTAACTACCTTTAAGGTTCAAACTAACTTTAAGATGGTTGTCCAAAAACGACGGATCAAGACCGATTGCCAGTGTTGAACGCTCCATATTTGTTGTTTTCAGAATACCATCCTGACTTGTGTATCCAATGGAGGCGCGGTAAGGCATGGTTTTTACTCCACCACTGATGCTGATATTGTGATCGTGTGCAAGTGCAGTCTGATAGATCTCTTTTTGCCAGTTTGTATTTTCTGTTCCCAGACGGCCCAAGCTATTCATGCTAAGTCCAACCGCACTTTTTGAAGCAAGATCATAAGCAAGTGAACGAAATTCATCACCTGAAAGTACTTCCATATAAGCAGGGATAGTATTTACCGACATCGTTGCGTTATAGCTGATTTGCATTGGTTTTCCGACGGTACCCTTTTTGGTTGTGATCAGAATAACTCCATTCGAAGCTCTCGATCCATAAATAGCGGTTGCCGAAGCATCTTTTAAAACTGTGAAAGTCTCGATATCGTTCGGATTGATTGTTGACAATGGATTTGCCAATCCTGAAATTCCTGAATTGCTTACAGGAAAACCATCGATAACGATCAACGGATCGTTACTGGCCGACATAGAGGAACCTCCTCTGATACGGATGGTTGCCCCACTTCCGGGAGCCCCGCCAGCAGAAGTAATTACGGTTCCGGCACTTTTACCGACCAGTAAATCCTGAGGCGAAGTGATTCCCCCCTTGTTGAAGTCTTTTGAACTGACGGTACTGACAGCACCGGTTGCGTCCGATTTTTTAACAGTTCCGTATCCGATTACAACCACTTCATCCAGTTGTTCAGTGTCAACTACAAGTGCAACTCTAAGGGCTTGTTGTCCCTGAGCTGCAATTTCCTGTGTTTCATAACCGATAAATGAAAACTGAATGACATCACCCCTATTTACACTTAGGGTAAAATTTCCATCGAAATTAGAAATCGTTCCATTAGTAGTTCCTTTAACCACAATAGATACACCTGGCAAAGCTTCTCCCGATGAGCTATCGGTCACCTTGCCCGAAAATACTGATTGCTGTGCCATTGCGAGGTTTCCCAGCAAAAGCGATAGAATCAATATTGTTACATTTAGGTTTTTGCGAATAATCCTCATTTTTTAATTAGTTATTGGTTCAAATACTCGTTTTAAACTCATTGATCTGATTTTTTTAGTTAATTCCTTTGATTGTTGTCCGTTTTTTTGACTTCGTAATTATTAATTCCGGGACCAAAGTATATAAACTGTTAAGATTTAGTTAAAAAATGTTACAAATGGTTTATTGCAAACGATTGCGATGTCGTTTGCATACAAAATGTTATAAAACAGGTAGTTGCTGGTAGGTATGAATCACAGCTGTTTTGTCAGGAATTTTTGATATTTTGAGCATCTCAATTATCGACTATTTTTTTTAACCCAAACGATTGTTTACAATCAAAAATATGCGTAGCAATCAAATTACAATCAAGGATATAGCGCGAATTCTGGGAATCTCCGCTTCTACAGTATCAAGAGCGCTGAAAGATCATCCGGATATAAATGTTGACACAAAAAAGGCGGTGAACGATTTGGCCAGCAAATTAAAGTACCGGCCAAACGCGGTTGCCCTTAGTTTAAAAAATAGCCGAAGCAATACAATTGGAGTGATGATTCCCGAAATCGTTCATTATTTCTTCTCTTCTGTTATCAGTGGGATTGACGATGTGGCTTCACAAAAAGGGTTTACAGTAATCATTTGTCAATCAAACGAAAGTTACGATCGTGAAGTGGCCAATGCCCGGACATTGCTTTCGCACCGGGTCGATGGAATTTTAGTATCCATCTCAAAGGAGACAAATTCATTCGATCATTTGATTGACCTTCAGGAAAGTGGAATTCCACTCGTATTTTTTGACCGCATAACTTCGGAAGTTAATGCCGACCAGGTGGTAATTGACGACATGGAAGCATCGTATAAAGCAACCCGCCATTTAATTGAAACCGGACGAAAAAGAATTGCACATTTTGCGGGGCCACAAAGTTTGGTAATTGGCCGCGATCGCCTTCAGGGATATTTGAATGCCCTGACAGAAGCCGGTTTGCCCATTGACAATCGCCTGATTATTGAAGCCGACGACTTTGAAAAGGCACGAAATGCCGTAGTTGAATTGATTGATGCCGGGAATATTCCTGACGGTATTTTTGCAGTGAACGACCTGACAGCCATTGGCGCCATGCAGACTTTTCAGAAAAAAGGATACAAAGTACCCGATGACATATCGATTGTAGGTTTCTCCGATGGCCGTTTTTCCGGAATTACCGACCCCAACCTGACTTCGGTTGACCAGCATGGTTATGAAATGGGAACCACGGCAGCAGAAATACTTTTCCAGCGCATTCTTTCAAACGAGTCAGAATACATTCCGGAAGTTAAAGTTTTAACAGCAGATTTGATTGTGCGGGGAAGCTCGGTGAGGGAATAGATCTGTCACTTCTTCAACGCTGCTTTGCTGAAAATATACTCTGGAATTTCTACGTTGAATTCAATTTTGGTGATTTTGAATTCGGTGCCGTCGCCTTCTTTCAGCATATCTTTATAAATCATGGTTGACGGGAACCACCGGCCTTTTACCTGAATTACATCTTTCATTTCCAAACGTTTGAGCAATTGCCCGCTTTTAGCGAACAGTTCCTGTTTCAGCGGCACAAAACGTTCAGCATCAACCCACATCTTTTGCGAGTGGTAGGCAACGTCAGTCACCTTGGCTGTAAGTTCAATCAGGTAGGTTTTACGATCGTACATTTCTTCTTCCCCCAACACTTTCGCAGAGTAAATATCAGTGAGTTTGCGGTCGTCCATCATGTCTTCGTACGAGAGGTCGGAGCCCATCACCGATTGGCGCAACAGGTGACCCGAAATCTGGATGATGCGGTCGGTCGATGGGGAGTAAATCCAAAGCTGATTTTCGAGTTTCAGCATTTTGGTTCCCTGTTCGCGGGCGGGAGAAAGGTACTCGGTAAACGATTTCTTGTCGCCCATCGCGTATGTTTTCGAGGTGATGGTTCGTGCACCACGTTTCCCTTGTATGGTAATCTGCGATTCCATCACCCGGTTGTCCGACGACAAGTTTTTGTCCACTTTTTTCAGGATTTCGTTGGCATCTGGAGCGCTGAGGCCTGACAATACAATAGCAGTTAAGATGAATGTAATTAGAGTTTTCATTTTGCGTTTTTTATCTTATTTTAAAAAGCGAATACTTATATTTTTTTAGGACTCACCCCGAGTGCGCTTCGCTTACTCCCCCCTCTCTTTTTTAAAGAGAGGGGTAAAGACCTGCTTGCAGGGCTTGGGGTGAGTCGAAATAATATGCAATTAGTCAGACATATAAAAATTTTATGCCTCCAATTCTTTAAACAATTGCGAGGTTTTTCGTTTATAAATTCCAACTCCGGCAAGCATGGCACCAATTACAGTAGATATAATGCCGGGCAGGAAACCGATATAAAAATCAACTGGGGTGATGCGGGCACGGATAATGGTGGGCATCATCATCGACGAACCTTTCATCGCATCGCCCAGATCTAATCCATAAGTTTGCATCAGCCAGGCAAAAAACAGTCCGATTGCAGTACCAACAACCGATCCGGCAATGCCAATCATTACCGATTCGTAAACCAGGGTTCGATAGACATGCTTTTTCTCTTCGCCCATGGCCAGCCTGATGCCAAATTCACCGTAACGGCGTATTCCTCCGAGCAATCCGGCATTCCACAAAACCAACGACATGGCCAGCATAAATACAAATGTAATAATGGAACCCATCGTGTTCGACAAATCAACAAACTGCCCCATACTGCCCTGATCCTTGAGCGATAACATCACCGGGGCGTATTCATCATTTTCAGGATTTGGAAAATTCGACAAGAACTTTTCTTTTACATCTGCGGCCTGATCAGCCGAAAAGTAGCCTGAACTGAAAAATCCTGTGATTTCTGTGGCAGCATCGTCCATGTCGAGCGCCAAACGAACATCTTCAATATCAGCAATTATGGTTCCTTTGTCCATTACCTGAACGCCAAACGAAAGCGTTCCGGCCAGAATGAAGTTGTAATAACTCATACTTCCATTCATGGTCGAACCAATCAGTGTGATTTTGTCGCCCGGATTTAGGCCCAGCTTTTGCGAAAACTGTTCGCTTAGCAGGATTTCGCCTTTCATTTCAGGCAAACGTCCGCGCACCAACGATTTGGCCATGCCCATCCGCTCTGCTTCTCCCGATTTTCCTGAAAGCAGATCAACACCCATACCCATGGCCGGTCCTTGAGATTTCGTTTCGCCGTGTTCATCGGGTGCGTCAATCAAACCGCCGAACTGGATGCGTTCCACCCAGGCAACATCAGGAAAATTTTGGCTAAGTTTTTCTTTCAATGCACCGGTTTCGAGTAGCGCCAGATCGGTCGGCATTTGGCTGATGTTCTCTGCAAACGATTTGCTTACCACTTTTACATGCCCAAAACTCAATTTGGCGTTCATCTCAATCGAATCGTTCATCAAACCGGTAATATAGGCATGAAGAAACACGCTCAAAGTTACACCCACCGCAACGATGAGGATGGGCATCAGGCTGCGCCTTTTGTCGCGCAACAAACCTTTCAACAGAAATTTTATCATTGTATTTTCCCCCTTAAAGCTTCAGTTGGATTCATTTTCGCGATGCGCCGTGCAGGCCAGTAACTTACCACCGAAGTGGTTAAAAGCACAATCAAAGTGGTTGAAAGTATCAGTCCCATGCTGTAAATCGGGTACATGGTTGGCGCAATGGCCATCCCAAATTCGCTCGTGTCCATCGGAATGGTGAAGCCAACTTTTGCTTGCCAGATAAAAAACGGAATTCCGTAAATCGCAGCCAGCGCCGCAGCCAGCACTGCGTGCATCGCCCCTTCAACAGTAAACAGAGTTACTACTTGTTGGCGGGTGTAACCCAGGGCAACGTAGGTTCCAATCTCTTTTTGTCTCCGGAAAATGGATAAAATCTGTGTGTCGAAAATCGCTAGCATAGCCAACAGCAGCAGTATGAAATAGAAGACCGATTGTCCCTTATTTTTAGTTTTGATCATGGCATCAATTTCAGCGGTCAACTCTTTTTTGGTTTTTAGCTTGAAGTCTCCAATTGCGGATCGGTTTTCTTCAGCATTGGCAAAGCTGAAAAGCGTGGCCTGTTCAGGAAGAAGTAACTTTTCCTGCATGGTTTCCAGGTTGATCCATACCTGTGCCACATCGATGGTGGGCACGGTGGTCGAGAAAATATCAACAATTTCAATTTCAGCAGCATCGAAGGTACCTTTGCTGTCGCGCCATCTCAAAACAACTCGGCTCCCTTTTTCAAGATGGCTCGAACGGGCCATCACTTCACCAATAATGGCAGGAATGGCGTCGGTCACTGAATCGAGTTTGTGCGTTGGTATTTTCAGTAAAGTTTGACTGGCCGGAATCCCTTTGATCATTGCCGATTGCATTCTTCCCTGTGGATAAATGGTTCCCTGCGCAAAAAGCATTGGCACCATTTCTCCCTTTTCAATTTCATGCCTAAATTCATTGGGAATAGGGGCATGGCTATCGGTAATGGTAAAGCCATCGTACGGGTCGTACTGGTTGTGCCAAAACTGGCCTTTGCCAATCTCCCACTGTTCCATATCGTTTTTGGCCTGATGGTCCCAGCCCACCAGGATTCCCTTCATCCAGATAATGACCACGAAGGAAAACGACAACACGATCACATTCAACCATGTGCGTAACCCGGCGCCTATCAGGTTTCGGAAAGCCAACTTAAATGCTATTTTCATATTTGCACGGTTTTACTGGTTTATCCATTCTTCATGATCGACCAATCCGTCTTTCAGGAAGATTTTACGTTTCAGGTAACCGATGACTTTTTCATCGTGGGTAGCAAAAATGAAGGTGGTTTTCAGTTCACGGTTCAGGTTCAGCATGGTTTGCAGTATGTTGTGCGAGTTGGCTGCGTCGAGGTTGGCGGTAGGCTCATCAGCCAGCACCAATGAAGGTTTTTTCACCATGGCGCGGGCAATGGCGACACGCTGGCATTCGCCTCCGGAAAGTTGTGGCGGTTTCGATTTTACCTTGTCGGTCAGGCCCACCCATTCCAGTGCGTCCATCACCATTTTTTTGCGTTCCGAAGTGGTGTAATCGAGCAGTAACAATGGAAATTCAACATTTTCGAAAACTGTGTGTACCTGCAACAGGTTGTAGCTCTGGAAAATAAAACCCAGACTCTCTTTGCGCAGTTTGGCCGACTCTTTTGCACTCAACTTGCTGATCGGATTTCCAAGCACAACAGCCTCTCCTTCGGTGGGCATATCGAGTGATCCGATGATATTGAGCAGCGTGGTTTTTCCGGAACCGCTGGGACCAATAAGTCCGGCAAATTCTCCGGTTCCAAAGTTCAGATTAATGCCTTTGAGTGCGGTAAACTCACCCTTTCCCATGGGGAACCTTTTGATGAGCTGATCGATTTGAATGATTTTGGAGTTTTCCATAAACCGAATATTTTAATGATTGAATACTATCATAACTTGCAAACCAGTTCCGGCAAACAGGTTGATATCGTTGGCGGTGAGCGGTATTTTATACTGTTTGGGGTTGCTGAAACCCATGCAGTAAAGCGTAATATTCCTGAACTGATGGTTCCAGGTTACGATGTTATAAACCCCTTTGTTGATCCAGTCGTAATAAACCATCGCACTAAGATGGTCGTTCAATCCCAGCGGATAGTTGAGCGAAAGTGTGGAAAAGACAAACGGATTATCAATGCGGAAAGGTTTTTCATCGTACGCAAACAGCAACTGTTCATAAATGACATTCAGCCCGTTACCTATTCCAAAAGTGTAATCGGTTCCAACGCTCAGGGAGGTCTGATTGGTGAAATCGCCCACATTTTTTGATTTATTGAGCCAGACCGCTTCGAACCAAAGCCCAACGCCCACATCCCACTTGCCATCCAGACCGATGCGGTTTTCTGGAACCAGATCGTGTACGGTTACCAAAGTATCCAGGCTTTTCGTGTCGGCTAATCGGTGATGGTACGAAATCCCCATTTCGCCCTTGGGAACAGGCGTTTGAAACCGACCACCAAATTCGGGCTGTTGCTGACTGGTGTTGCCGATCTCCCAGGTTTTCGGATTTTCGTTTCCGTAGAGCACCCACAGCCAAAGGTTGGCATTGTTCAGGAAATAGTACCGTCCCAAAACTCCCCAAACGCCATCGGTCAATTGCAAAGGGTCACGCGGATCGAGTTGATCGAACCACATGAGTGGGCGGATCATTGATGCCGAACCAAAGTTGATTTTCTGCAATCCAGCCCTGATTTCCAATTGTTCTGTGGAATAGCGGGCCCATAAACGGTATGGCTTAATGCTTCCGTCAGTGTAATTTGTTTCGAAAGGAAGTGTGCCCAAAGTTCCGTTCAGATTGGCCGAGGCTTCAAAATCAAACAGGCTTTTAGATGGTTCACCAAGCTTAAAATTTAATTGCGGAAGATAACGCGCCCCGCCCCAAAGTTGCAAATCATTGGTTGGGTTAAAATTGGCCCATGCCGATGCTTGTCCTTTAAATTCAAGGTTTTGTGCCATCAGGTTTTGAACCAGGATGACGTTGAATATCAATAATATGTGCCTAAGTATATTCATTTAATTTATAACTACGATAACGCTCATTTCTGACAAATAGCGGCAGAGCCGCAGAATATTTGTAGCATAAGCCGATTGAAAGCAGGGAAAGGTGCAGCGCACCGAAATCATTATTCCCACCTAACATCGTCGAAAAATTCAAATACATATTCATCTTTGAATTCAATTTTTATCATATTACGGTGCGCTGCACCTTCTGTGTGTTTTACATTACCTAAGCTACAAATATTACCGGTGCTCTGCACCTTCGTGAGGCGAAATTCCGTAAGCCGAAAACCGGGTTAGTTCCATAATCAAATCCTGTGGATTTGGATAAATTTTGTTTAGGTACGGATCATTCAGTAAGTCGCTGAATTTCCGGGTGAAATAGACGAAGAACTCTATATTCAGGTCTTTGCGTAAAAGTCCACGCTCTTGCGCCATTTTGAAATCACCGATCATTTCAGCCCAAACTGTTTGAGTTTTTTCTTCGATGTAATCTTTCAATCCCAATTCAGGATTGGTATAAAAATCTGCAATAAATTCTTTGCTTATTTCGTGGATTCCTTCCTTTTTCATTTGCAGCATCTGGTTCATCAACTCCGATGCAGAAGTTGTTTCATGCAAAATAGTTTTAAATGTTAGGACCGAATCATCGACCACAAAATCAAAAACAGCCTTTGCGAGCTCTAGTTTATTGGCAAAAAACTTATAAAAAGTCATTTTGCTGGTTTTGGCTTCCCGGCAAATCTCCTCGATCGACACCCGTTTGAAACCGTGTTTCCAAAACAAAGTGCGTGCAGCCTGAATGATATCGAGGTATTTTTTGTTTTGTGAGATTTCTTCCATGTTCTTCAGATTTTTACAAAAACATGGTAAATATACGAAATTGATCTAAAATAGCAATATTCGTAAACTTTTATAAAAAGTAAAATGATGGTTTTGGATACCAGATGTTATTAATCCACCTGATTTTCAACCAATGTTTGGTCGGTTACCGGGATACAAGCGAGTTGGTACTGTTCTGACCTTTTACTGTAATACCACCACAAGCACCCAATCGCAATGGACTGAAAAACAAGCGAAAGAACAGAACCTTCGAAGCCAAACTTTCCACCGTTCCAGATGGTATCAGCCGTTCGCGATTGGGTGAAAAGCGAATAAGTTACATGGCCACTCACATCATCAGATTGTTCAAAACATAACCACGCAAGAGCAATTCCTCGGTAAGAGCAACCAGTACAAATAATCCGAAACCTAAAAAGATATTATCTGCCTCAACTTTTAGTCCCAACCAATTTATTTCGTGAATTGAAACCAATGTCACAAATCCGGTTGCGATTATTAAGGCGGCCAAACCAAGGCCTAATAGTGTTTCATTAAGAATACCGCGGCGATAAAAACCCATGCTTCTGAAACTTTCTTCGTCAATAAATCGGCGGAATATTCCTACAACAACAATAGTTCCCATTAGAGTGAACAGGGCACCAATAGTATCCTGGGCAGGACTTTTGGCGATAAGAAAGTTCGAAGGGTCGAGCCCTAAAACCAGAGAACCAGCCAATTGAAATAATCCTGCAATAAATATAAAAGCAGGCAGAATCAATACGGTTCTCACCCATGGTTTTATTGAGGCGGGAGTGTTATGAGACATCATTTCTCATTTCGGTTAAGGGAAAATCAAAAATACAAGTTCTATACTATGTTCTACATGTTTTTCAAACCAGTCAGTTCTTTAGCACTAAACTTTAAGCTGTAGCTTTTGTAGGTCGCGAATATAGCTTGATTTAAGAGTATGAAGGTATATCGGGATTACTAATTCCTTGTTTGGAAGTGCCAATTTTAAAATTTGTACATGCGATAGCAATATCCTGAAGAACAAGAGAAAAAACTGAAAGAATCATTTTTCTTAATTTACAGTGATGCGATTATAAAATTACCTCAAAGTGTCCATCGCAATATTTTATAGATAAGAATATAAAGTCTATGCGATATTTGT